>DASVOS010000005.1 GCA_036383255.1 Gammaproteobacteria bacterium
GCTCGGCTGCGCGGCGGGTGCCTGCGCGGGCTGCGGCGCGGCAGCAGTGGGCGCGGCGTTCGCGGTCTGGAACGCCGGCGGGTTGAGCAGCACGGTGTATTCGCGGATCAACTCGCCGTTGTTCCAGTTCGCATCCAAAAGGAAGTCCAGGAACGGCTCGCGCACGGCGGCGTTGCTGGTGATGTGGATGTAGGCGGTGCCGTCAGGATTGCGCACCACCAGGAACTGGAGCTGGCCGAGCACTTCAGGCCGGTCGAGGCCGGCCTGGCTGAACTGGGTTAGGCCTGCGAGCTTGACCTCGAGGCTGTCGAGCTCGTCGCTGGTGGCACCGACCACCGCGATGTCGGCATTGAACTTATCGTTGAGCGCCGAGTTGAGCTTGATCTCGCCCAGGCCAAGCGCATTCGCTGCCATGGGCAGCGCCGCCGACACCAAGGCCAGAAGAACCTTCAGCTTCATGCTCATTACTTTCTTCTCCCCCAAACCCCCCGCCCCCCGGGGGCTCGGAGGCGGGTCAGGACCCTCTCAAGCTAAGAACGCTCTTTACAATGATGGGCTAACTATAGCTTATAAATAGCTTTTCACCAATAACTCGGCTATCTGGACGCTGTTCAGGGCTGCCCCCTTCCGGATGTTGTCGGACACCACCCAGAGGTCTAGACCCCGGGGATGGCTCAAGTCTTCCCGGATCCGGCCTACATAGACCGCGTCCTGGCCGGAGGCCTCGGTGACAGGGGTGGGGTACCCCCCGGGGCGGCGCTCGTCCAGGACCACAACCCCTGGGGCCTTGGCCAGCAGGGCACGCACTTCCCCTGCCCCGATCTTGTCCCGGGTCTCGAGGTGGATGGCCTCGGAATGGCCATAGAAGACCGGCACCCGGACGCAGGTGGCATTCACCTGGATGGCCGGGTCCAGGATCTTGTGGGTCTCCCACACCATCTTCATCTCTTCCCGGGTGTAGCCGTTGTCCTGGAACTCGTCCACCTGGGGCAGCACGTTGAAGGCGATCTGCTTGGGGAACTTGCCGCCCTCTTCCAGGGGCTTGCCGTTGAGCAGCAGCGCCGTCTCCCGGGCCAGGGTCTCGATGGCCGCCCGGCCGGCGCCGGATACCGCCTGGTAGGTCGCGACGTTGATGCGCAGGATGCCGACCGCATCGTGGATGGGCTTCAGGGCCACCACCATCTGCATGGTGCTGCAGTTGGGGTTGGCGATGATGCCGCGGGCCTTGTAGCCGGCGAGCGCCTGCGGGTTCACCTCCGTCACTACCAGCGGCACGTCCGCCTCATAGCGGAACTGCGAGGTGTTGTCGATGACCACGCAGCCGGCGGCGGCGGCCTTGGGCGCGTACGCCTTGGACACGGAGGCGCCGGCGGAGAAGAGACCGATCTGCGCCTGGCCGAAGTCGAACTTGGCGAGGTCCTGCACCACCACCTCGCGGCCGGCGAACTCGATGCGCTCGCCGGCGGAGCGCTCGCTCGCGAGCGCGTACACCTTGCCCACCGGGAACTTGCGCTCGGCGAGGATCTCCAGCAGGGCGGTGCCCACGGCACCGGTGGCGCCCACTACGGCTACATCGAAGGTCTTCACGCGGACTCCAGGTTCAGCATGGGTGGTGCGCGCCTCAGCGCGCGGAAGGCGGGATGGGCTTGAGCGGCGGCGTCACGTCGGCGTTCTGGCCGCGGTGCCTGAGCGCATGGTCCATGAGGGTGAGTGCCAGCATGGCCTCGGCGATGGGCACCGCGCGGATGCCCACCACGGGATCGTGGCGGCCGGTGACCACCACCTCGGCGGGCTCACCCGCCACGTCCACGGTCTCGCCCGGCAGGCGGATGCTGGAAGCAGGCTTGATGGCGAGGCTCACCACGATGTCCTGCCCCGTGGAGATGCCTCCCAGGATGCCGCCCGCATGGTTGCTCTTGAACCCCTGCGGCGTTATCGCGTCCCGGTGCTCGCTGCCCTTCTGCGTCACGGCGCCGAAGCCAGAACCGATCTCCACGCCCTTCACGGCGTTGATGCCCATCATGGCACGGGCCAGGTCTGCGTCCAGCTTGTCGAACACCGGCTCGCCCCAACCCGGCGGCACACCGGCGGCTGACACCGTGACGCGCGCACCGATGGAGTCGCCGGACTTGCGCAGGGTATCCACGTAGTCCTCCAGTTCCTTTACGCGGGAAGGATCCGCGCAGAAGAACGGGTTGGAATCCACCGCGTCGATGTCTTTCATGTCCAGCGCGAGAGGGCCGAGCTGGGCCAGCCAGCCGCGGATGCTGACGCTGTAGCGTTCCTTTAGGTACTTGCGCGCGATGGCGCCGGCGGCGACGCGCATCACCGTCTCCCGGGCCGACGCGCGCCCGCCCCCGCGATGGTCGCGGCGGCCGTATTTCATGAGATAGGTGTAGTCGGCGTGGCCGGGACGGAACTTATCCTGGATGGTCTCGTAGTCCTTGGACCGGGCATCGGTGTTCTCGATCAGCAGGCCGATGGGCGTTCCGGTGGTGACACCCTCGAACACGCCGGAGAGGATCTTCACCGTGTCCGCCTCGTGGCGCTGGGAGGTATGGCGCGAGGTGCCGGTGCGGCGGCGGTCCACGTCGCGCTGGATGTCCGTCTCCGTGAGCGCGAGCCCCGGCGGGCAGCCGTCCACGACGCAGCCCAGCGCCGGTCCATGGCTCTCGCCGAAGGTGGTCACGCTGAACAGGCGGCCGAACGTGTTACCGGACACGCGCCGCCTTCTTCTGGGGCTTGGCCGGCGCGCCGAGCTGGCCGGCGCGCAGCAGGAACACTTCCGCCTGGCCGCGTTCGAACTCGAGCCAGGTGAACGGCAGGTCGGGATAGGCCTGTTCCAGCGCCCAACGGCTGTTGCCCACTTCCACCACCAGGATGCCGTCCGGCGCGAGGTAACGCGGCGCATCCGCGAGGATGTGGCGCACCACGTCCAGGCCGTCCTTCCCCGCCGCGAGTCCTAGCCTGGGCTCGTGCTTGTGCTCGTCAGGGAGAGTCGCCATGTCCTCGGCGTCCACGTAGGGCGGATTGCTCACGATGATGTCGTAAGGCGCTTCCGGCAACCCCTCGAAGACATCGGCCTTGTGCAACAGCACCCGGTCCGCCACATGCAGGCGCTCGGCGTTCATGCGGGCCACCGCCAGCGCGTCGTCGGAGATGTCAGTGGCGTCCACCGCCGCGTCGCCGAAGGCGTGGGCGCAGGCGATGGCGATGCAGCCGCTGCCGGTGCACAGGTCCAGCACCCGGCTCACCCGCTCCGCATCTATCCAGGGCTCGAAGCCGGCCTCGATCAGCTCGGCGATGGGCGAGCGCGGCACCAGCACCCGCTCGTCCACGTAGAAATCCAGGCCGGCGAAACGGGCGGTGTTCGTTATGTAGGCGTAGGGCTTGCGCTCCTCCACGCGGCGGCGGATGAGGTCGTACACCGCGCGCTTCTCGGCGTCGGTCAGGCGGCCGTCCAGCAGCCAGGGCGGGATATCATGGGTGAGGCTCAAGCCATGCAGCACCAGGTTGAGGGCCTCGTCCACCGCGTTGTTGGTGCCGTGCTCGAAATGCAGCTTGGCGCGGCTGAACGCGCTCGCGCCCCAGCGGACGAAGTCCTTGGGCGTCTCCAGGCGTGAGCCGATGTCCTCGAAACGTTCCATCTCGCGCGCGGCCTCAAGGTCGGGAAGCGCCTATGATAAAGGAGTCGCGCACCCTGCTGTTATAATTCCGCCATGAAATCCAAGACCCTGCTGGCTTACGCCGGGCTATGCATCCTGGCGATCGCGGGCGGCCTGCTTGCCGGTTACCTCACTTTCCATCCCCGTCACCCGCGGCCGGTGACCGAGGCGGTGCTGCTGCATGAGGCCAAGCCGTTACCGGAATTCACGCTGAGCGATACCGCAGGTCAGGGCTTCACCCGCGCGGCCCTGCTCGGCCACTGGAGCCTGCTCTACTTCGGCTATACCCACTGTCCGGATGCCTGCCCCACCACCCTCTCGGAACTGGACCACATGCAGGGGCAACTCCGCGGCGTGCCTGCGGCGGACAAGCCCGCCGTGTACTTCATCTCGGTGGACCCGCAGCGGGACGACCTCGCGCTGCTGCGCAACTACGCGCTCTATTTCAACCCGGCCTTCATAGGGGCGACCGGCAACGTCGAGTCGCTAAAGGCGCTGACCGCTCCCCTGGGCGTGGACTTCTCCTACGACCCGGCCGATCGCAAGGGGGACTACGGCGTGAACCACAGCACCTTCGTGGTGCTGGTGGACCCGGAAGCACGGGAGGTGGCGCTGTTCACCCCACCGCTGCAACCCAAGCGCATGGCTGCCGACTACCTTGCGATACTCAAGTACTACGGAGAGAACACCTGATGCCGCGCCGACTGCCCGTCCTGCTGCTCCTGCTCGCTGCCTTCGTCCCTGCCGCTCGAGGCGAGGGTCCCAGCGTGCGCGCCGGCCATGTGTGGATACGCCAGGCGCCCCCGGGCGTGAGCGTGCTTGCGGGTTACTTCAGCATCGAGAACCTCACCGACAAGCCCCTCACGCTCACCTCGGTGAAGAGCCCGGACTTCGGCACGGTGGAGATGCACGAGAGCGTGAGCCAGGGCGGCACGGAGAGCATGCGCCAGGTGGGAGAAGTGGACATCCCCGCGCTGGGCAGCGTCGAGTTCAAGCCCGGCGGCTACCACGTGATGCTGATGCAGCCGAAGAAGAACCTGTTCGCCGGCGACATGGTGTCGCTCACGCTCGCGTTCTCCGACGGTTCCGAGCTCGCGATCCTGGCGCCGGTGCGCCGCGACCCGCCGCAGCGCTGATGTCCGCCTCCCTCGCCGACCGCATCAAGGCCTGGCTGCAGCACCCGCTGCCGCACCATGCCATCTCGCGTCTGACCCACCGCCTCACGCGCGTGCGCCACCGCGGCCTCAAGGACTGGGCGATCCGGGACTTCGCGCGCCGCTTCGGCGTGGACATGAGCGAGGCCGTGCAGGCGGACCTCGGCGCCTATGAGCATTTCAATGCCTTCTTCACCCGGGCGCTGCATCCCCATGCGCGCCCTGTCGCCGCCGGCGCGAAGGACGTGGCCTGCCCCGTGGACGGGGCCGTGAGCCAGATCGGCGCGATCGAAAGCGGCCGAATCTTCCAGGCTAAGGGCCAGGCCTTCACCGCGCTGGAACTCCTCGGCGGCGATGCCGCAGCCGCAGCCCTGTTCGAGCATGGCAGCTTCGCCACGCTCTACCTCTCGCCGAAGGATTACCACCGCATCCACATGCCGCTGGACGGCACGCTCACCCGCATGACCCACGTGCCGGGACGCCTGTTCAGCGTGAACCCGCCCACCACCCGCGTGGTGCCGCGGCTGTTTGCCCGCAACGAGCGGGTCGCTTGCCTGTTCGACACGCCCGCCGGGCCCATGGCCCTGGTGATGGTGGGCGCACTGAACGTGGCCAGCATCGAGACGGTGTGGGCCGGCGAGGTGACTCCGCCCAAGGGCGGGAAGGTCAGGAGCTGGGATTACCAGGCAGGCGAGGTCAGACTAGCCAAGGGCGCCGAGGCGGGCCGCTTCAACATGGGTTCCACGGTGATCCTGCTGTTCGCCCAGGGCCGCATCCGCTGGGAACCTGGCTATCAGCCCGCCTCGTCCGTGCGCATGGGCCGGAAGATCGCCTCTATTATCTGAGGCTATCCAAGAAGACCTTCGCCAGAGCTTCCAACCCAGCCTGATCTTCCTTGTCGAAGCGCGCGAGCTTGGGGCTGTCCAGGTCCAGCACGCCCAGCACCTCGCCCTCGTGGATGAGCGGCACCACCAGCTCCGAGCGGGAATCCCCGTCGCAGAAGATATGGCCCGGGAAGGCGTTCACGTCCGGCACCAGCTGCGTCTCACGGGTCTTAGCGGCGGTGCCGCAGACGCCCTTGCCGAGGGCGATGTGCACGCAGGCAGGCTTGCCTTGGAATGGCCCCACCAGCAGTTCGTCGCCCTGCATGCCCTTGTTGATGAAGTAGAAACCCACCCAGTTCACGTCCGGCAGGCTGTGGTAGAGCAGCGCCGAGAAATTGGCGGCATTGGCCACGCGGTCATGCTCGTCGTGCAGCAGGCCCTTGGCCTGGGACAGGAGGTCCCCGTAGAGATCAGCCTTGCTATCCGCCTTCACCTTCTTCAGCTCGAAACTCATCTCTCTCTCCTCAGGCCCGGTCCGCCGGGAACGCGATCACTTCCTCTATAGACCGGGCACCGGCGGCGATCATTACCAACCGGTCGAAACCCAATGCTACGCCGGCGCAGTCCGGAAGACCTTGCTCCAAACCCGCCAACAGGCCCTCGTCCAGCGGCACCTCCATGAGGCCCTGGGCCTTGCGGTAGGCCCTATCCGCCTCGAAGCGGCGCCGCTGCTCGGCCGCGTCCGAGAGCTCGTGGAAGCCGTTCACCAGCTCCACGCCGCCGATGAAGGCCTCGAAGCGCTCCGCCACCGGCGGCTCGCCGGGCCACACCCGGGCCAGGGCAGCCTGGCTCGCCGGATAGTTATATATAAAGGTGAGGCGCCCCTTGCCGAGCGCCGGGTAGACCAGGTCCCCCGCCACCATGTCCAACCAGCCGTCGTAATCCAACTGGTCCTCGGCCGGCACCTGGCGTCCCGCGCGGTTCAAGGCGGCGATGCAGTCCTTGCTGCCGGCGGTGACCACATCAAAGCCCGCATGGGTCTGGAAGGCCTCCCGGTAGGTGAGGTATTCCGGCGGATCGAGTTCCGGCAGCAGCGCGCCGATCAGCTCCGCCACCTCCGCCATCAGCTGGTGATGGTCGAAACCGATCCGGTACCACTCCAGCATGGTGAACTCGGGGTTGTGCATGCGTCCCGCCTCGCCGCTGCGGAACACCTTGCAGAGCTGGTAGATATCGCCCACGCCTGCGGCGAGCAGGCGCTTCATGGGGAACTCCGGAGAAGTGTGAAGGTACAGATGACCCTTGCGGCCATCCTCGACACGGAAACTCTGGATGTGGCGGTCGGTGGCGCCTGCCCGGGACAGGGCCGGCGTATCCACTTCCAGCACGCCACGGGTGGAAAAGAAAGCGCGGAACTTCGTCAGAAGCTCCGCGCGCAGCTTGAGATTATCTAGCGAGGCTGTGGGCTGCCAGTCAGACATGACTGACGCGCGCGGGCTTACTTAGCCCGGGCGACATACTCCGCAGAACGGGTGTCGACTTTGATCAGGTCGCCTTCGTTGATGAACAGCGGCACCTTCACGGTGGCGCCGGTCTCCAGCTTGGCAGGCTTGCTGCCTCCGGTGACGGTGTCGCCGCGCGCGCCGGGATCCGTCTCGGTGACCTTGAGGATGGCGAAGATGGGCGCGGTCACGGCCAGGGGCTTGCCGTCCCACAGCATGATCTTGCAGAGCTCCTCGCCCTTCAGCCAGTTCTTGGCATCGCCCATGGCGACAGCGTCGGCGGCAAGCTGCTCGAAGTTCTCCGGATTCATGAAATGCCAGAACTGGCCATCGCCATACAGGTACTGCACGTCCAGCTCGGCGATGTCGGCGGCCTCGACGGTATCGCCGGACTTCAGGTTGCGCTCCAGCACCTTGCCGGTCTTGAGGTTGCGGATCTTGATCCGGTTGAAGGCCTGGCCCTTGCCGGGCTTCACGGCTTCGTTCTCGAGGATGGCATAGGGGTCGCCATCCATCATGATCTTGAGACCGGATTTGAATTCGCTGGTGCTGTAGCTGCTCATGGAGATATCCGCCAAGTGTTAAAATGGGCCCGGGCCGCCCCATATCGACAGGTGCCGCCCGAAAAAGCGCGTAATCATACCCTACCGCCCGTCTCCGGGCAGCCCCACGAACCACCCATGACCACCCGCTGGCAGACCGAGATGGCCGAAGCAGTGCGCGACCCCGCCGAGCTGCTGGCGCTGCTGGAACTGGACCCGCGCTGGCTCGAGCCCGCGCGCCGTGCCGCCGCGGGCTTTCCCCTGCGGGTGCCGCGCGCCTTCCTGGCGCGCATCGCCAAGGGCGACCCGGCCGACCCGCTGCTGCGCCAGGTGCTGCCCCTGGGCGAGGAGCTGGCAGCGGCTCCGGGCTACAGCCGCGACCCCGTGGGCGACCTGCCGAGCGTCGCCGCGAAGGGACTGCTCCACAAGTACCGTGGCCGGGTACTGCTCATCACCACGGGCGCCTGCGGCGTGCACTGCCGCTACTGCTTCCGCCGTCACTTCCCCTACGCCGAGGAGAACGCCCGCAGCGGCGAATGGAAGGAGGCGCTGGACTACCTCGCCGCCGACCGGAGCGTGCGCGAGGTGATCCTGAGCGGCGGCGATCCGCTGGCGCTCAGCGACGAGCGCCTGGCGGCCCTGGAGCGGTCGCTCTCGGCCATACCTCATATAAGGAGGTTGCGCATCCACACCCGCCAGCCGGTGGTGCTGCCGTCCCGCGTGGACGAGACGCTGCTCGGCTGGCTCGAGGCCTCGCGGCTGCAGAAGGTGATGGTGCTGCACGTGAACCACGCGCGCGAGATCGACGCCGCGGTGAAGGAAGCCTGCGCGCGGCTGCGCGGGGCCGGCGTCACGCTGCTCAACCAGACCGTACTGTTACGGAAGGTGAACGACTCGGCAGAAGCCCTGGAGGCATTGTCCGAGGCCTTGTTCGAAGCCCAGGTGCTGCCCTACTACCTCAACCTGCTTGATCCGGTGGAAGGCGCCGCGCACTTCGACGTGCCGGAAGCCGAGGCGTTGGCGCTCATGGACGCCATCCGCGCCCGCTTGCCTGGCTATCTCGTGCCCAAGCTGGTGCGGGAAGTGCCGGGGGCTCCGGCTAAAATGCCGGTGTTCCAGCCGGCGAGATAGCCATCGACCGTGACGGTAATCACGGCGCTCACTGGTAAAAGTGTCGTGGATGGGATAAAAATACCCTCCGCAACAAAGAGTTATCGGGTCTTCTAGGGAGTCCTCTTGTCGCCACGCAGCGTCCTGCCTGTCCTCGTCGTCGCGCCCTCGCAGAACGACGCGGAAACCCTCAACAGCACGCTGCGTAACGCGGGACACGCCGTCCGTCCCATCTGGGTGGCGAGCATCGACGCCGCCGAGAAGAGCATCAAGCAGCAGAAGCCCGACCTGATCCTCTGCTCCACCAGCGTGCCGGCGGCACCCTTCGCCGACGTGGTGCGCATGCGCGACATGACCTTGCCGAACGTGCCGATCATCGCCATCGGCGACAGCCTGAAGCCCATGATCGTGGCCGAGATCGTCAACACCGGCGCACGTGACCTCGTGTCCATGGCCCAGGTGGAGCATCTGCAGGCGGTGGTCTCGCGCGAGCTGGAGGTGCTGCAGCTGGCCCGCGACTTCGAGCAGGCCAGCATCAAGCTGCATGAGTACGAGAAGCGCATCAACCTGGTGGTGAAGGAGTCGAAGGACGCCATCAGCTACGTGCACGACGGCATCATCCTCTCCGCCAATCCCGCCTTCCTGGAGCTGTTCGGCCACAAGGAGAGCGCGGATATCGAGGGCACACCCATCCTGGAGTTGTTCGAGAGCGCATCGCAGGGCGCGCTCAAGGAGGCGCTCAAGATCGCCGGCAAGGACCAGGCCGTGGAACCGCTGGAAGTGAAGGGCCTTCCGGCGGAGGGCAAGCCCTTCAGCACCGTGCTCGAGTTCGCGAAGGTGGAGGTGGATGGCGAGCCAGCCATCGCCATCTCCATCCGCAGCGATGCCGGGGCGAAGGAGGCCCAGGCCAAGACCCAGCAGGCGCAGGAGCTCGCCATCAAGGTGCATACCAAGGCCCAGGAGAAGGCGGAAGGTTTCGCGCAGCAGATCGAGCAGCTCACCCAGCAGAACGAGCAGCTCACCCAGAAGCTCGCCGCCAGCGTGCAGCAGCTCACCAGTTTCCGCAACCTCGACCTGTTCACCGGCCTGCTGAACCGCAACCGCTTCCTGGAGGTGCTGAACCAGGCCATGCAGGAACCGCCCAAGGGCGCGGTGCGCGCGCTGGTCATCATCAAGCCGGACAAGTTCACCGCCGTGGCCGAGAAGGTGGGGGTGCTGGCGAGCGACAACATCATCAAGGCGCTCTCGGACCTGATCCGCAGCATGGGCGAGAAGGACGACCAGATAGCCCGCTTCGGCGGCACCGTGTTCATGGCCATGGTGACCCGCGCCAAGCTGCCGGAGGTCGCCGCCTGGGCCGACAAGCTGCGCACCACCGCCGCGAGCCGTATCTTCCAGGCGGGCGGCAAGTCCACCAGCCTGACCATCAGTCTCTCCTATGTGGAGATGGATGCTGCCCGCACCAACGCCGAGAAGCTGCTGGAGGACGCCGAGCAGGCGCACCGCACCGCGCTCCAGCAGGGCGGCAACAAGGTGGTGGGCTGGACGCCCCCGACCGTCGACGCCGAGGGCCGCGTCACCGATACCGAGTGGCAGCGCCGCTTCAACGAGGGCCTCAAGAACAACAAGTTCATCCTGGCTTTCCAGCCGGTGGCGAGCCTCACCGGCGAGGCCACCGACCTGCATGACGTGCTGGTGCGCATGCGCGGTGACAAGGACGAGGAGATACCGCCGAAGGACTTCCTGCCGGCGGCCGAGCGCATCGGCATGATGCCAGCCATCGACCGCTGGATCCTGGAGAACTCGGTGCGGATGCTGGCGGAGCGCGCGAAGGCCGGCAACAAGAGCAGCCTGTTCGTGCGCCTCTCGGACCAGTCGCTCACGGACAAGGGCCTCCTGCCCTGGATCGAGAAGCTGCTCGCGGGCGTCACCGGCATCGCGCCGGGGGCCCTCATCTTCGAGATCCCGGAGAAATCCGCCGAGAAGTACCTCACCGACACCAGCAGCTTCGCCGAGAGCGTCCAGAAGCTGAAATGCGGCTTCGCGCTGGAGCACTTCGGCATCGGCCACGATCCGATGCATACCCTCGACCTCATCAAGGGCGTGAACTACCTCAAGATCGACGGCAGCATCAGCGCGGTGCTGGCCACCGATCCCAAACGCAGCGACATGGTGAAGAAGATCGTGGAGAAGGCGCAGGGCGCCGGCATCAAGACGGTGGCGGAGCGGGTGGAGAAGCCCGAGACCATGGCGGTGCTCTACACCCTAGGCATAGAGTTCATCCAGGGCAACATAGTCCAGGAACCTGAAGTCGTCATGACCGACGCTCGGGCTCCCCGCTAAGGAGCGCCAGCTCCGCATCCCTGCTCCGCTACGTCAAAGATCTTGTTTGAAATTCTGCAGCGCCGCGATGCGCTCTTCCAGCGGCGGATGCGACAGGAACCAGCGGTTCGCGCCCTCGGCCGAATGGTCATGGACGCCGAAGGCCTGCAACGGCTTCGGCAGTGTCCCCTTGTTCCCGGCCGCATCGCCCTCCTCCAGTGTGCCGAGCCGCTTGAGGGCATCGATCATCGCATTCCTGCCCACGAGCTTGGCGCCGCCCGCGTCGGCGCGTAACTCGCGGCGCCGGCAATGAGCCATGACGATGAGCGTGGCCAGGATGCCGAGCGCCGATTGCAGGAATATCACCACCAAGAACACGATGATGGCTGCGCCGATGGAGCGGCCGACCCGGTTCAGGACGGCACCCAATCCCCGCGAGACCAGCCACGAGAAGAAATAGATGAAAGCGTTGAGCACGCCTGTCAGGAGGGTCATGGTGACCATGTCGCCGTTGGCGATGTGGCTCACCTCGTGCCCGATGACGGCCTGTAGTTGCTGGCGGTTCATGTCCCGCATCAGCCTGCTGCTCACGGCCACCAGCGCGTGGTCCCGGTACATGCCGGTGGAGAATGCATTGATCTCATCGGACGGGTAGATGGCGACATCGGGCATGCCGATGCCGGCCTGGCCAGCCAAGCGCTCCACGGTGCTCTTGAGCCAGGCCTCGTCGGGATTGGCAGGCGCCGTGATCGCCTTCGCCTTGGTGAGGCGCAGAGCCGCCCACTTCGAGAGTGCCAAAGATACGAAAGCACCGGTCATGCCCCAGACCAGCCCCACCACGAGGACACTGAAGACGGTGTCGGTACTGAGGTCGACCACCCCGAGCGCTTCGAGCAGGCCCAGGACCAGGCTCATGACGATGAGCACGGCGAAATTGGTGATCAAGAACAGGACGAAACGCCAGGTGATCATGGACTCCCCCTGCCTGACCCAAATAGTCTAATCCTTGCGGGACCTGCCCGGCCAGCGGGATTCGGGGTACAGGGCATCCACGGTGCGGTAGTTCTTGGGCAGCTTGAGGCCCTTGCGGCCGCGGTCGCCCTTGTACTCCGCGAGCTCCTTGGCGGAGAGCGTCATGTGACGGTTGCCGCAGACGATCACCATGCTCTCGCCCGCCGGCACGCTGGTGATGGCCGCCATGGCCTCCTCGCCCGCCGCGTGCTTCTTGGTGTTGATGCCCATGATCTTGTTGCCCTTGCCGCGGGCCAGCTCCGGCAGGTTCTTGATGGCGAAAGCCAGGATGTGGCCCTCGTTGCTCACCGCCACCAGGGTGTCGGTCTTCACGTCCTTCACCGGCGAGGGTACGCTCACCTTGGCGCCCGGCTTCACCTTCAGCACCGCCTTGCCGGCGCGATTGCGGGTGACGAGCTCGGCTAGCTTCACCACGAAGCCGTAACCCAGGTCGTTCGCCACTAACCACAGGTCCGTGGGCTCGCCAATCAGGGCGCCCGCGAAGGTCGCGCCATCCGGCGGGGAGACGCGGCCCGTGAGCGGCTCGCCCTGGCTCCTGGCCGAGGGCAGCGTGTGGGCCGGCAGCGTGTAGGCGCGGCCGGTGGAGTCCAGGAAAACGGCTGGCTGGTTGCTCTTGCCGTAGGCGGCGGTGAGGAAGGCGTCCCCGGACTTGTAACTCAGGGTCGTGGGGTCCAGCTCGTGCCCCTTGGCCGCACGCACCCAGCCCGCCTTCGACAGCACGACCGTGGTCGGCTCGGTGGGCAGGAGCTGGGTCTCGTCGATGGCCTGGGCCGCGATGGCCTTCTCCACCAGGCGCGAACGGCGCTCGTCGCCGAAGGTCTCGGCGTCCGCCGCGAGCTCGGTGCGGATCAGCTTCTTGAGCTTGGCCTTGGAAGCCAGCGTCTCCTCCAGGCTCTTGCGCTCGGCGGCCAGCTCCTTCTGCTCACCCTTGATCTTCATCTCCTCGAGCTTGGCCAGGTGCCGCAGCTTGAGCTCCAGGATCGCCTCGGCCTGGATGTCAGAAAGCTTGAACTTCTTCATCAGCACGGGCTTGGGCTCGTCGTGCTTGCGAATGATGGCGATGACCTCGTCGATGTTGAGGTAGGCCGTCAGCATTCCAGCCAGGATGTGCAGGCGCTTCTGCACCTTGTCGAGGCGGAACTCCAGGCGCCGGGTCACGGTCTTGAGGCGGAACTCCAGCCACTCCTGCAGGAGCTCCTTGAGGTTCTTCACCGCCGGCCGGCCGTCGAGCCCGATCATGTTGAAGTTGACCCGGTAGCTGCGCTCGAGGTCGGTGGTGGCGAAGAGATGCGCCATCAGCTCGTCCGAGTCCACCCGGTTGGAGCGCGGCACGATCACGAGCCGCGTCGGGTTCTCGTGGTCGGACTCGTCGCGCAGGTCCTCCACCATGGGCAGCTTCTTGTTGCGCATCTGGGTGGCGATCTGCTCCAGCACCTTGGCGCCGGACACCTGGTACGGGAGCGCGGTGACCACAATCTCACCGGTGCCCTTCTCGCGGCTCCACTTGGCGCGCACCCGCACGCTGCCGTTGCCCGTGTCGTACATCTGGCGCAGCTCGGTCTTGGGCGTGACGATCTCCGCCGCGGTCGGGAAGTCCGGACCCTTGATGTGCTCGCACAGGTCGCGCACCGTGGCCTTGGGATCATCCAGGAGGTGGATGCAGGCGGTGGCGACCTCGCGCAAGTTGTGGGGCAGGATGTCGGTGGCCATGCCCACGGCGATGCCGGTGGTGCCGTTCAAGAGCACGTTCGGCAGCCGCGCCGGCAGGAGCTTGGGCTCCTCCAGGGTGCCGTCGAAATTCGGCTGCCAGTCCACAGTCCCCTGCCCCAGCTCCGAGAGGAGCACCTCGGCGTACTTGGAGAGCTTGGCCTCGGTGTAGCGCATGGCGGCGAAGGACTTGGGGTCGTCGGTGGAACCCCAGTTGCCCTGGCCCTCGATGATGGGATAGCGGTATGAGAACGGCTGGGCCATGAGCACCATGGCCTCGTAGCAGGCGGAATCGCCGTGCGGATGGTACTTGCCGAGCACGTCGCCCACGGTGCGGGCGGACTTCTTGGGCTTGGACTGCCAGTCCAGCGAGAGCTCTGACATGGCGTACACGATGCGCCGCTGCACGGGCTTGAGGCCGTCGCCGATGTGCGGCAGCGCCCGGTCCAGGATCACGTACATGGAGTAATCCAGGTACGCCTTCTCCGTGAACTCCTTCAGGGGCTGCTGCTCGGCGCCCTTCACCGTATACATCTGCTCGGCCATGGTCACTTACCTATAGATGTCAGATTTCAGCCAGGTTGCCCTTCTTCTCCAGCCAATCCTTGCGGTCGCCGGAGCGCTTCTTCGCCAGCAACATGTCCATGAGCTTGTCGGTCTGGTCCTTCGCCTCCAGCGTGAGCTGCACCAGCCGGCGGGTGTCGGGGGCGATAGTGGTCTCGCGCAGCTGAGACGGGCTCATCTCGCCCAGACCCTTGAAGCGCATCACCGTCGGCTTGCCTCGCACCTTGTCCTTCACGAGCTTGTCCAGCACCGCCTTCTTCTCATCGTCGTCCAGTGCGTAGAACACCTGTTTGCCGATGTCGATGCGGTAGAGGGGCGGCATGGCCACGAACACGTGGCCGGCCGTCACCAGCGGCCGGAAGTGGCGCACGAACAGCGCGCACAGGAGTGTGGCGATGTGCTTGCCGTCGGAGTCCGCGTCCGCCAGGATGCAGACCTTGTTGTAGCGCAGTCCGTCCAGCTTGGAGGAACCCGGCTCGACGCCGATGGCGATGCTGATGTTGTGCACTTCCTCGGAGGCGAGGATCTCGCCCGGTTCCACTTCCCAGGTGTTGAGGATCTTGCCGCGCAGCGGCAGGATCGCCTGGAACTCCCGGTCGCGGGCCTGCTTGGCGGAGCCGCCGGCGGAGTCGCCCTCCACCAGGAAGAGCTCCGACTGCTTGGGCTCGCCGCTGGTGCAGTCGGCCAGCTTGCCCGGAAGGGCCGGGCCGGCGGTGACCTTCTTGCGCACCACCTGCTTCGCCACCTTCATGCGCGCCTGCGCGTTCTCGATGGCGAGCTGGGCGATCTGCTCGCCCGCCTCGGTGTGCTGGTTGAGCCACAGTGCCAGGGCGTCCTTCACCACGCCGCCGACGAAGGTCGCGGACTCGCGGGAGGACAGCCGCTCCTTGGTCTGGCCGGAGAACTGCGGATCCACCATCTTGAGGGAGAGCACATAGGCGGCGCGGTCGCAGATGTCCTCGGGCGCCAGCTTCACGCCGCGCGGCACCAGGTTGCGGAACTCACAGAACTCGCGCACCGCCTCGGTGATGCCGGTGCGCAGGCCGTTGACGTGGGTGCCGCCCTGGATGGTGGGGATGAGGTTGACGTAGCTCTCGCTGAAGATCTCGCCACCCTCGCCGGGCAGCCACACCACCGCCCAGTCCACCGCCTCCTTGCCCTGCTGCACGCCGCCCGTGAAGGGCTCGTTCGGCAGGTACTCGGCGCCCTCGAGGGAATCCACGAGGTAGCCCTTGAGGCCGTCGATGTAATGCCACTCCTCCTTCTCCAGGGTCTGTTCGTTGATGAACTTGACCGTGAGGCCCGGGCACAGCACCGCCTTGGCGCGCAGCACGTGCTTGAGCTTGGGGATGGAGAACTTGTTGCTGTCGAAATACTTCGGGTCCGGCCAGAAGCGCAGCAGCGTGCCGGTGTTGGCCTTGCCGACCTCGCCCTGAGACTCGAGCTTGGTGACGCGCTTGCCGTCCTTGAAGCCCATGTGCCAGCGCTTGCCGTTGCGCTTCACCCACACTTCCAGCTTGCTGGACAGGGCGTTCACCACCGACACGCCCACGCCGTGCAGGCCGCCGGAGAACTGGTAGTTCTTGTCCGAGAACTTGCCGCCCGCGTGCAGGCGCGTGAGGATCAGCTCGACGCCGGTCACCTTCTCCTTGGGATGCACGTCCACCGGCATGCCGCGGCCGTCGTCCTGCACCGAGAGGGAGCCGTCCTTGTGGACGATGACCTCGATCTTCTTGGCGTGGCCGACGATGGCCTCGTCCACGCTGTTGTCGATGACTTCCTGGGCGAGATGGTTGGGGCGGGAGGTGTCGGTGTACATGCCCGGGCGCTTGCGCACCGGGTCGAGGCCGGAGAGGACCTCGATGTCTGCGGCATCGTATTTTGCGGCCATGCTGCGGGAATCACCCTGCTGGATAAGCAGGCGCCCCGGGCGCCCGCGATGGCGGGGATTCTACCTGAAACAGCGGCTATTGCAGGGCTTTCAAGCCAGGTCGGCGACGAGAGACTTCCGCAGTTCCGCCGGCACCGGCTTGAGCTCATGACGGTATGCCGGATGGTCCGCGCCCGCGTCCAGCTCGGCGCCTTCCTTCAGCGCACGCGCCATCTCCGGTGTGAGTTCGAAGCGCAGGAAATGCACCGAGGAGGTCTTCTCCTCCGTTTCTCGCTCCAGGTCCTCGTCGGCGATGGGGTGGACCTTCTCCTGGCCGCGCACCTGCAGCCACACCTTGTCCTCGACACCGATGAGCTTGGCCAGCGCCTGGCGCCGCTCCTCCACGTCGCCGAACTCGATGAGCATGGTCGCCTTCCAGTTGGAGCCGTCCGGGATCAGCGGGTTGTAGGCGTCCAGCTCGTCTTGGATGCCCGCGGCCTCGAAGATGCGCTCGGCGCGCAGCATCTCCTGCACCTGGTAACGCATGGTCTCGCGGTCCTCGAACAGGAGCGTGAGGTTGGGCCCGATGTGCAGGGTCCGCGCGCGCTTGTGCGCGATGATCTCCTGGCGGAACGCAGCGCGCTTCTGCGCGTACTCCTCCAGGCTCCACAGGTCCTTGCGTTCCAGTTTGCCGTTCGCGATCTGCATGTTCATGTCGCTCTAGTCCTCTTTGTCCTTGATGGGCCCCTCGGTGAAAAGGTATTCCCTCAATTCCTTGTTGAAGCGCGGGTTGCGGCGGCGGATCCACTCCAAGGTCATGGCCGCGTGCTCGATCTCCTCGTCACGGTTGTGGGCGAGCACGGCTTTCAGCTCCGGATCCTTGGCGGCGGCGACCCGCTGGTTGTACCAGTCCACCGCCTCCAGCTCCTCCATGAGGGAGACGATGGCGCGGTGCAGGTCCCGGACCTCGTCCGGCAGCTCCTCGATCGGCTCGTGATATCCCTCGCTGGACATGGTCATCTCCTGGAGTCCGAAGCGGATGTTCGATTGTACTGCTCTGAGTCAGTCCAGACCGTAGGCCTTGCGAAGCAGTTCCATCGGCAGTTCGGGTTCCTTGCGGTCCTTGAGGCCGTTCTGGATCTGCTCCGCGGCCATGGGGCAGTCGCTTATGTAATGGTCGCAGCCCGACCCTTCCACCTTGGTCATCACCGGCCGGCCGATCTTCATGGAGATGCCGTGGTACTCGCTCTTCACGGCATAGGTGCCGTTGTGGCCGGAGCAGCGCTCGATGGCCTCGAGCTTGGTGTCCGGCACCAGCTCCAGCACTTCCTTGGTCTTGAGGCCCACGTTCTGCACCCGCTGGTGACAAGGGACGTGGTAGGAGACCTTGCCGAGGCTCTCCTTGAAGTCGATCTTGAGCTTGCCGGCTTTCTGCCGGAGCGAGAGGTACTCGAAGGGATCGTAGAACGCGTCCCTCACCTTGATCACCTGCGGATCGTCCGGGAACATCAGCGGCAGCTCCTGCTTGAACATGAGCACACAGGAGGGGATGGGCGCGACCAGGTCCCAGCCTTCGTCCACCAGCTTGGCCAGCATGGGAACGTTCTCTTCCTTATATCCACGGATGGTGTCGAAGTCGCCCAGCTCCAGCTTGGGCATACCGCAGCAGTTCTCGGAAGGCGTGAGCCGCACCGGCATGCCGTTGTGCTCGAACACCTTGACGAGGTCCGTGACCATCTCCGGCTTGTTGCGGTTGCCGTAGCAGGTGAGGAAGATCGCCACCTTGCCGCGGGTCTCGCCGGCGGGCTCCGGCTGCGCCGCGAGCGGCGCGTGGTCCTTGAGCTGCTTGCGCGCGGTGTCACTGTGGAACTCCGGCAGCACCGCGTCCGGGTGGATGCCGAGAGTCTTGTCCAGCAGCTTGCGCACGGCGCCGTTCTTGTTGGCGGCGTTCACCGCCTGCGCCACGACGGGGATGCCCGCGAACTCGCCCATCTTCTGCGGCGCGGAGAGCATGCGGTCGCGGAAGCCCGCGCCCTCCTTCTTGAACTTCACCGCCTTGGCCCGGAGCATGAGGTGCGGGAAGTCCACGTTCCAGGGATGCGGCGGCACGTACGGGCACTTGGTCATGTAGCACATGTCGCACAGGTAGCAATGGTCCACCACGTCCCAGTAGACCTTCTTGTCCACGCCGTCGAGCTCCAGCGTGGGCGACTCGTCGATGGCGTCGAACAGCGTAGGGAAGGAGTTGCACAGGCTGAAGCAGCGGCGGCAGCCGTGGCAGATGTCGAACACCCGCTCCAGCTCTTTCGTCAGCGCCGTCTCGTCCCAGAACTCGGGTTTCTGCCACTCGATGGCATGGCGCGTCGGGGCTTCCAGGCCCCCTTCCCGTCCTTCGCCGATCTTCGCCATGAGCGCTCCTTAGTGGATAAAAAGCGGGGGTGCTTAACACCCCCGCATCATCTCAACAGTCCGTCCGCCGCGGGTTGACCCAGGTCACTTGCCCAGGGTATCGAGCGCCTTCTGGAAGCGGTTGGCGTGGGAACGCTCCGCCTTGGCCAGGGTCTCGAACCAGTCAGCGATCTCGCCGAAGCCTTCCTCGCGGGCGGCCTTGGCCATGCCCGGGTACATGTCGGTGTACTCGTGGGTCTCGCCGGCGATGGCGGCCTTCAGGTTCTTGTCGGTGGCGCCGATCGGCAGGCCGGTAGCCGGGTCACCCACCGCCTCCAGGTATTCCAGGTGGCCGTGCGCGTGGCCGGTCTCGCCTTCCGCGGTGGAGCGGAACACGGTGGACACGTCGTTGAAGCCTTCCACGTCCGCCTTGTTTGCGAAGTACAGGTAACGGCGGTTCGCCTGGGACTCGCCCGCGAAGGCCTCTTTCAGGTTCTTCTCGGTCTTGCTGCCTTTCAGGTTGCTCATTTCATCCTCCGGTGCTGTTCTCTATCCATTCCAGGGGGGGCCACGCTCATCCGCAGCCGTTTAGACTAAGTCTAAAATGTACCCTTCGCGGCCGGCACTGTCAACGGGTTTGACCCTATCCTGACCCGCGCGTATCGTGCCCGGCCCAGAAGGAGACCCAAGTGGCCAAAGCCGCCAAGACCGATCCCGCCGCCGGCCTCGACTTCGAGAAGGCCCTCGCCGAACTCGAGGAGATCGTCTCCACCCTGGAGAAGGGCGACCTCAGCCTCGACGCGGCGCTCAAGCACTTCGAGCGCGGCATCAGCCTCACCCGCCAGTGCCAGGCCTCCCTCAAGGATGCCGAACTCAAGGTGGAGATGCTGGTGGAGAAAGGCGGCAAGCAGTCGCTTGAACCCTTCGAGACCGAAGAAGACGAATGACCCCTTCGTTTAAGGACCGGGTGCCGGATTACTCCGCCCGCATCGAGAAGGTCCTGGACCTCTGGCTGCCCTCCGCGGAGAAGATCCCGCAACGTCTGCACTCCGCCATGCGTTACGCCGTGCTGGGCGGCGGCAAGCGCCTGCGTCCGCTCCTCATCTATGCCGCCGGGGAAGCCCTGGGGATGCCGCCGGAACGGCTGGATGGCCCGGCAGCCGCGGTGGAGATCATCCACGCCTACTCCCTCATCCACGACGACCTGCCGGCCATGGACGACGACGCGCTGCGCCGCGGCCGGCCCACCTGCCACATCGCCTACGATGAGGCCACCGCCATCCTCGCCGGGGATGCACTGCAGGTGCTGGCCTTCCAGATCCTCGCCGAGGACCCGTCCATGACCGCCTCCCCCGCCGCGCGGGTGGAGATGTTGAAGAGCGTCGCCATCGCCAGCGGCTCCGCCGGCATGGCGGGCGGCCAGGCCATCGACCTCGCCGCCGCCGGCCGCCAGCTGGATCTCGCCGAGCTCGAACTCATGCATATCCATAAGACCGGCGCGCTGATCCGCGCCAGCGTGCTGCTCGCCGCCCAGAGCGCAGCGGGACTCGAGGCCGCGAAGCTGGCGGCGCTGGACCGCTACGCCAAGTGCGTGGGCCTCGCGTTCCAGATCCAGGACGACATCCTGGACGTGGAGGGCGAGACCTCGACCCTGGGCAAACAGGCGGGCGCCGACTCTGCCCGCAACAAGCCCACCTACCCCAGCATCCTGGGCCTGGAACGCTCCAAGCAGCGGGCCACGGAACTCAGGGACGAGGCGGTGCAGGCCCTGGCGCCCCTGGGCGAGGCCGTGGCACCCCTCATCTGGCTCGCGGAATACATAGTTTCCCGGGAAAGTTGAGCCTTTATAGCGGCGTCCAAACGCCGGATAATAGGCACCTGACCTCCCCGGGCACCCCATGACCCCCATCCCCTCCTCATTCCCGCTGCTCGCGCGCGTCGACTCGCCCGCGGACCTGCGCAAGCTGGATGAGCATGAGCTGCAGCAGCTCACCGATGAGCTGCGCGCCTACCTCATCAAGACCGTGAGCGGCGTGGGTGGGCACTTCGCCGCAGGCCTGGGCGTGGTGGAACTCACCGTGGCCTTGCACTACGTGTTCGACACCCCCCGCGACCGGCTGGTGTGGGACGTGGGCCACCAGGCCTATCCCCACAAGGTGGTCACGGGCCGGCGCGACGAGCTCGCCACCATCCGCAAGCTCGACGGCCTCGCGCCGTTCCCGCGCCGCCTCGAGAGCGAGTTCGACACCTTCGGCGTCGGCCACTCCAGCACCAGCATCAGTGCCGCCCTCGGCATGGCCATCGCCGCCCAGCAGAAGGGCGAGCATGACCGCCACGTGGTGGCGCTCATCGGCGATGGCGCCATGACCGCCGGCATGGCCTTCGAGGCCCTGAACCACGCCGGCAGCCTGAACGCGAACCTGCTGGTCGTGCTCAACGACAACGACATGTCCATCTCCGGCAACGTGGGCGCACTGTCGAACTACTTCGCCAAGGTGCTCTCCGGCCAGGTGTACGCGCACCTGCGCGAGGGCGGCAAGAAGGCGCTCTCCATCATGCCGCCGGTGAAGGAGTGGGCGCGCCGCTCGGAAGAGCACGTGAAGGGCATGGTGATGCCCGGCACGCTGTTCGAGGAGCTGGGCTTCAACTACATCGGCCCGGTGGACGGCCACAACCTGCATACCCTGGTGCAGACGCTGCGCAACATGCGCGCGCTCCGGGGTCCGCAGTTCCTGCATGTGGTCACCCGCAAGGGCAAGGGCTACGAGCCCGCCGAGAAGGACCCCATCAAGTGGCACGGTCCGTCCGCGTTCGATGCCGCCACCGGTGTCATCAAGGAGAAACCCTCCGCCGGACCCACCTACTCCGAAGTGTTCGGCCAGTGGCTCTGTGACATGGCGGCGCGGGAGCCCAAGCTCATCGCCATCACCCCCGCCATGCGCGAGGGTTCCGGCATGGTGGAGTACGCCGAGAAGTTCCCCGATCGCTACTTCGACGTGGGCATCGCCGAGCAGCATGCGGTGACGCTGGCCGCCGGCATGGCGGTGGAAGGCATGAGGCCCGTGGTGGCCATCTACTCCACCTTCCTGCAGCGCGCCTACGACCAGCTCATCCACGACGTGGCGCTGCAGAACCTGCCGGTCCTGTTCGCCATCGACCGCGCGGGCCTCGTGGGCCCGGACGGCCCGACCCATGCCGGCAGCTTCGACCTCTCCTACATGCGCTGCCTGCCGAACCTGGTGCTGATGGCGCCGGCGGACGAGGACGAATGCCGCCAGATGCTCTACACGGGCATGACGCTGGAACAGCCTTCCGCGGTGCGCTATCCGCGCGGCCGCGGGCCCGGCGTGAAGCCCGCCGGGAAGATGACCGCGCTGCCGGTGGGCAAGGCGGAGCTGCGCCGCCGCGGCAAGCAGCTGGCCCTGCTCTCCTTCGGCGCGCTCCTGGAGAACGCGCGTGCCGCCGCCGAGGCGCTGGACGCGACCCTGGTGAACATGCGCTTCGTGAAGCCGCTGGATACGGCGCTCCTGCTGGAGCTCGCCGGCAGCCACGAGGGTTTCGTGACCATCGAAGACAACGCGGTGGCCGGCGGCGCCGGTTCCGCGGTGGACGAGTTCCTGGCGGCAAGCGGCGTGAAGATGCCGCTGCTCAACCTGGGCCTGCCGGACCTGTTCCTGGAGCACGGCTCCCGCGAGGATTGCCTGGCCATGGCGGGCCTGGATGCGGAGGGCATCCGCAAGTCGATCGAAGCCTGGGTCGCCAAGAAGATGCCGCGGCAGCGCAAGGCCGCCACCTGATTTCAGTGCTTGCGGTGGAGCGCGCTGCCCTTGTGCATCGCCACGTGGTCGGTCTTGTCGCTCTTGATCTCGTACTGCGGGTCGTCGCGGCTCGCGTGATGGGTGTGACCCTTGTAGTCCGTGTCCCGGGTGTGGACCTTCACGATCTTGCCGCTGACGTGGCCCGCTTCCGAGTTCCAGCTCACGTGGTCGCCCACCTTGAACCTTGTGGTCATGCTGCTCACCTCCTTCCTTCGACCCTAGGCCGCGCACCGCGCGGGGTCAAAGCTTGACGACATAGGGCTTATGTCGCAGGACCGAAATCGGGTGGAAATCGTCGCAGCGGAGTAGTATCCTAGTAAATCACTCAGGTATGTGCGACCGCCTAACCCGCCAAACGAAACGAGGGATTTTGGCCTCCGGCGCGGCGAGCAGGAGGGAGCGTACTCTTAGCGTACGTGACCGACTGCGAGTCCGAAGCGCAACGACGCCAGAGAGCAAAAGACCCGTTTCAGGTGTAAGAAGACAAAATTCAGCGTGTCCGTGGAGAATGTGAATGAACGTCCCCAGCCAGCCTGCGAAGAAAGCCAGCGTGACCCACATCGAGGACGTGCAGTCCAGCGCCGACACGCGTCGCATCCCCATCAACAAGGTGGGCATCAAGGACATCCGCCACCCGATCCGCATCAAGGAGCGCAGCGGCGGCGAGCAGCATACGGTCGCCAACTTCAGCATGTACGTGCATCTGCCCCAGGATTTCAAGGGCACCCACATGTCCCGCTTCGTGGAGATCCTCAACAACTACGAGCGCGAGATCACCGTGGACAGCTTCAAGGAGATGCTCACGGACATGACCGAGCGCCTGGAGTCGGGTGAGGGTCACATCGCCATGACCTTCCCCTACTTCATCAACAAGAAGGCGCCGGTCTCCGGCGTGCAGAGCCTCCTGGACTACGAGGTCAGCTTCATCGGGGAACGCAAGGACGGCGAGAACTGCATGCGCATCAAGGTGGTGGTGCCGGTCACGAGCCTCTGTCCCTGCTCCAAGAAGATCTCAGCCTACGGCGCCCACAACCAGCGCTCCCACGTCACCGTGAGCTGCAAGGCCAAGGGCTTCATCTGGATCGAGGAGATCATCGACATCGTAGAGAAGGAGGCCTCCTGCGAGCTCTATGGGCTCCTGAAGCGCCCCGACGAGAAGTACGTGACCGAGCGCGCCTACGACAACCCGAAGTTCGTGGAGGACATGGTCCGGGACATCGCGGTGAAGTTCAACGCGGACGACCGCATCCGCGCCTACGTGGTGGAGTCCGAGAACTTCGAGTCCATCCACAACCATTCCGCGTACGCGATGGTCGAAAAAGACAAGGACTCGGTGTCCGCATAAGTCACTTCGACATATGTCCACAACGAAGGCCGCACATTGTGCGGCCTTTTGCTTTTATACCGAACCGTCTTGCATCAGTGACGAGACGTTTACTTGCATCCGGTGAATGCTGTGCTATACCCAACAGCTGTCACCAAACGGAACCAAGGATCTGGTTCGCACAGAACAGGTGACAAGGATGCCGGCTCCGGCCGGCTTTCATAATTCTACTTAACCCAATCGGGGGTCTACATGAAGACCAGTGTCGTTCTCTGGGCGTCGCTCGCGACTGCCTTGTCTGCTACTGCGATATCCGCCACGGCCGCACCTCGGGCCGGCTCCATGGTCGGCAATCCCGCCGGCAACGTCCGCATCCTCGAACGCGGCCAGCGGCCAGTGGTGATCCACCCGACGGTGGATGGCATCAAGATGCAGCGCGAGGAAGCCCGTGCCACCCAGAAGGCCAGACCGCGCAAGTCCGTCAACCTCACCTACCACGGTGGCGTGGGCGGCATCGGCGTCGAGACTTCTCCCAAGCTCTATCTGGTGTTCTACGGCTCCCAGTGGACCAACAACGATCCGAGCGGTGAGGCGAGCCTGCTGCAGTCCTTCTTCAGCGTGGTGGGCGGCAGCTCCTGGGCCAACTCCGTCACCCAGTACTGCCAGGGCGTCCCCAGCGGCACCACCTTCTGCAACGGCGCTGGCCAAGCGGCGGGCAATCCGTCGGGCATCCTGCAGGGCGTGTGGTTCGATTCGGGTTCTGCGGCCCCCAGCCGCCCGAGCCAGTCGCAGCTCGCCGCTGAGGCGGTGCGTGCCGCCCAGCACTTCGGCAACACCGCCGCGGGCAGCAACAACAGCACCCAGTACGTGATCGCCACCGCCACCGGCAACAGCGCCAGCGGCTTCGGCACCCAGTACTGCGCCTGGCACAGCTCAACGAGCTCCAGCTACGGCAACGTGGCTTACACGAACCTGCCGTACATCACGGATGCGGGCTCGAGCTGCGGCGCCAACTTCAACG
The DNA here is from genome assembly GCA_036383255.1 of Gammaproteobacteria bacterium. Classification (NCBI taxonomy): domain Bacteria; kingdom Pseudomonadati; phylum Pseudomonadota; class Gammaproteobacteria; species Gammaproteobacteria bacterium. Next base: position 24,844 of record DASVOS010000005.1, read on the forward strand.
GACTGGGTCCGAAGGCCGGCGTCACCATGGTGTCGGGCCATGAGGCGACCGAGACCATGACCGACCAGTTCCCGAACGGCGGCTGGCTCGACGGCAGCGGCGCGGAGAACGCCGACAAGTGCGCCTGGATCTCCTCGGGCCAGGGAGCTTCCGCGAACGTGAGCTTCCCCGGCGGCGGCAGCTATCCGGTGCAGTCGCTGTGGAGCAATGCGTTCAATAACGGCGCGGGTGGCTGCGTCCTGTCGTATTGATGACTGGATAACCAGAGTCCCAGGGGTTTTTGGGCCGGAGGCGGCGACGCCTCCGGCCTTTTTATCTGCATATGCACAGGCATGGACGGTTGCTGTTCGCCAAGAAACTTCCATCGGCTGATATAAAAGAGCCGCACATCATGCGGATTTTCACGCTTCCACGAAATTTACTTCATCGGCTCGCTTTTAGCGGCCACACAAGCTTGCAAGCCTTGAATCCTATGCTATATCCCTTAGCGGTCACCGCAGGCAAACAACAACAAGGTGACAACGAGCCGGATATAACGCCGGCGCTACACAATCCATCACCCACTCGGGGGTTACATGAAGACGTCGAAACTGCTGTTGCAGGCAGCGATCACCGCTGCCGTATCCGTTCCTGCGCTCTCTTCCGCCGCCAGCCTGGCTCATCAGGAACGGGGCATGGTGGCGAACAACGTGCCGGCCATCGTCGCCAAGTCGCACCTCGTCGGCCGTCACAACCCGGCGGGCAACCTTTCGCTCATCGTGAGCCTCAAGCTGCACAACACCGGCCAGCTGGAGAGCTTCCTGCGCGACGTGCAGGACCCCTACAGCCCCAACTACCACCACTTCCTCACGCCGCAGACGTTCACCGAGCAGTACGGCCCGACCCGTGACGAGGTCGCCGCCGTCAGCGAGTTCCTGAGCCGCAACGGCATCCGTGTCACGGACGTGTCCGAGAATCGCATGCTGATCCACGCCCAGGGCCAGGTCGCCGCGGTGGAACGCGCCATGGGCGTGACCATCAACGACTACAGCTACGGCGTGCGCCGCTTCTTCGCGGCGTCCTCCAACCCGCGCCTGCCGGCGGAGGTCGCTTCCTCCGTGCGGTCGGTGATGGGCCTCAGCAACTCCGACGTGATGCGCCCGCACCTGGTGATGTCGCCCAACGGCAAGCCGGGCGGCGGCGGGACCCCGGCGGGCTTCTCGCCCAACCAGATCGCCACCGCCTACAACTGGCCCTCGGTGACCAGCACCGCCAACGGCGCCGGTGTGAAGATCGCGGTGGCCACGGCATTCACCTACAAGAGCTCGGACCTCACGAGTTTCTGGAGCCAGTACGGCCTGCCGAGCCACAGCGTGACCGCGATCGCGGTGGACGGCACCACACGCAAGACCGACGTGGAGACCACCCTGGACATCCAGCGCAGCGCCGCCATGGCGCCGGGCGCCGCGATCCTGGTGTACGAGGCCGCCAACGCCCAGCTCACCACCTTCACGGACTGCTACAACAAGGTGGTGACGGACAACCAGGCGGATGTGATGACCACCAGCTGGGGCCTGGATGAGAACAGCACCCCGGTGTCCAGCATGCAGGCGGATGACGCGATCTTCGCCCAGGCCTCGGCCCAGGGCATCGCGCTGTTCGCCGCGGCGGGCGACAACGGCGCCTCCGACGGCACCAGCGACTCCGACAATGCCGACTTCCCGGCCTCGGACCCGCACGTGACCGCCGCGGGCGGCACGCACCTGGTGCTGGCCAGCAACGGCAGCATCTCCAGCGAGACGGTGTGGAGCGGCAGCGGCGGCGCGGACAGCGTGCAGTTCGGCCAGCAGTCCTGGCAGGCGGTGCGCAACGTGCCGCAGAACGGCCATCGCGTGAGCTCGGACCTGTCCATGGACGCCGACCCCAACACCGGCTACTCGGTGCTGAGCGGCGGCCGCTGGGCAGTGTACGGCGGCACCAGCTTCGTGGCGCCGGAACTCGCGGGCCTGTTCGCGGTGCGGGTGGGCCAGGTGGGCCGCCTGGGCCAGGTGAACGCGCTGATCTACGCGAACGCCGGCACGAGCAACTACTCGACCGACTTCCACGACATCACCTCGGGCAGCAACGGCTTCAGCGCCGCGGCCTTCTGGGACTATCCCACGGGCTGGGGCACGCCGAATGCGTCGAGCCTGATCTCGCACATCAACTAAATAGAAGATTTTGAGAAAACTGAGGCCGGAGGTGGCGACACCTCCGGCCTTTTATTTAGGCCGCTCACTGCGGGTGAGGCGCTCGATCATCCCGCGCATGAACATCTTGTGGAAGCGCAGCTGGCAGGACATGGTGAGCTGCTCCAGCAGGGTGGCGCTCACCTTCAGCACCGAGCAGGCGCTCTTGGCCACGATCGCGGAAGTGCTCTTCTTGCCGCCCATGGCGGCGGCCTCGCCGAAGCAGTCACCCTCGTGCAGGCGGCCCACGGCCTTGTTCTGGCGGCGCACCTCCGCCTCGCCGGATACCACCAGCAGGAAGGCATCGTCCATGTCTCCTTCCACCAGGATGGACTCGTCCATGCCGTAGCTGTGCCAGCGGCCGGCCTGGAGGATCTCGAAGATCTCGGGATAGGTGAAGTCCTTGAAGAACGGCAGGCGGCGCAGCATGGAGAAACGCTCCTGCTCCGCCATCTCCTGGTCCAGCTGGTCTAGCTTGCGCACCGCCTGGGAGAGCGCGGTCGCGAACTCGATGCCGCTCTGGTAGCGCTTGGCGGGGTCCTTGGAGATGGCCTTGGAGACCACCTCCTCCAGCACCGTCGGCACGTCGGGACGCAGGCGATGCAGCGGCGGCGGCGTGGCGTAGATGATCTGGTGCACGAGCTTGGACAGGTTGTCCCCGTAGTAGGGGCGCTTGCCCGAGAGCAGCTCGTACATGACCACGCCGAGTGAGTAGAGGTCGGTCTGCACCGAGGCCGGCGCGTGGCGCATCTGTTCCGGGGCCATGTAGCTCGGGGAGCCGACGAGGCCCTTGACCTGGGCCTCCTCGTTGCCGGCCATCTGGGCCACGCCGAAGTCCACGATGCGTACGTCGCCCTCGACCGTGAACATGATGTTGCCGGGCTTGATGTCGCGGTGGATGAGGCCGTTGCGGTGGGCATAGTCCAGCGCCTTGGCGCACTTGAACACCACTTCCACCACCTTGCGCACCGGCAGCAGGTTCTCGATGCGGCAGAAGGTGGTGAGCGGCTTGGCGCCGCGCACATACTCCATGACCACGAAGCAGTGGCCGGCGTCCTCGCCCGCGTCGTAGATGGGCAGGATGTTGGGGTGCTGCATCTTGCCGACGAGGTAAGCCTCGTTGAAGAACAGCTTGCGCCGGGTGCGGGCATCCGCCTCCGGCACGTTCTCGTCCAGGCTGTAGAGCTTGAGGGCCACGTCCTTGCCCAGGAACGAGTCGTGGCACAGGTACACCGTGCCGGTGGTGCCCCGGCCGAGTTCCTGCGTGACCACGAATTTCCCGAGCTTGGCGGGTATCGCCCCCATCCCTAGTTCCCTTTTGTCAGTTCCACCAGTGTTGCAGACCGGCGCCCGCCGCGTCCAGCGGGGACTCAGCCGTTCAGCAGGCGGGCTGATACGTTCAGCAACACGCAGGCGATGAGCGCCGCCGCCACATCATCCAGCATGATTCCCACCCCACCCTTGATGCGCCGGTCCAGCCATCGGATGGGCCATGGCTTCCAGATGTCGAATAGCCGGAACAGCAGGAAACCGCCCAGCATCCACGCCCAGCCGAAAGGCAGGCCCAGCATGGCGATGAGATAGCCCACGATCTCGTCCCACACCACGCCCTTGGGATCGTCCAGGCCGGTGTTGGCGGCGGTATATCCGCAGATGAACACGCCCGCCACGAGCATGGCCGCCAGCGCCGCCAGATACACGGTGTCCCCTGCCTGTGCGAGCAGCACATATATAGGTATCGCCACCAAGGTGCCGGCGGTGCCAGGCGCCTTGGGGGCGAGGCCCGCACCGAAGCCGTAGGCCAGGAGGTGCACCGGATGCGTGAATACCTGGCGTGCGCTTAAGTTCCCCATGGTCATCCTTCTAGAAGTGCCGGTAGCCCGCGTGTGGATATTCATGCAGCCGCCCCGCCGCGTCCACGCAGTGGATGCCGGGCTGCGCCTCGATGCTGCCGATGCAGGCCACGGGACAGCCGGTCTCTTTCATGCGTTGCTCCACCGCCGATGCCTGGGCCGCGCGCACTGTGAAGCAGAGTTCATAGTCATCGCCGCCCGTGAGCGCGAGGCGGCAGGCCTCGTCCTGGCCATGGAGTTGCAGTAGTTCCGGTGAGAGGGGCAGCTTGTCCAACGCCAGCTTCGCGCCGTGATGGCGCGCTTCCATGAGATGCGCAAGGTCCGCCAAGAGGCCGTCCGAGACATCGATCGCGGCGCTGGCGAGACCCCGAAGCGCCTCGCCCGCCGCGAGGCGCGGCTCCGGATATGCGAAGCGCCGCACGCAAGCGTGCTGCATGTCCGCCTTGCCCGCCTGCAATAACTTCAGGCCTGCCGCCGCGTCACCGGGATGGCCGGTGACGTAGACGAGGTCGCCGGGCTGCGCGCCGGCACGGGTGAGCGCCCGGCCCTTAGGCACAAAGCCCTGGACCGTGAGGGTGATGTTGAGCGGCCCGCGCGCCACGTTGCCGCCCACCAGCGCCACGCCGTGGCGCTTCGCGAGGGCGAAGAAGCCGCGGCTGAAGGCCGTGAGCCAGGCTTCGTCCGCCCCGGGCAGCGTGAGTGCCATGAGCACCCACGCGGGCTTGGCGCCCATGGCCGCGAGGTCGCTCAGGTTCGAAGCGAGGGCACGGTGGCCGATGGCCTCGGGATCGAGGTCTGGCGGGAAGTGCACGCCCGGCACCAGGGAATCGGTGCTGACGGCGAGTTCCTGGTCCGGCGGCACCCTGAGCAGCGCCGCGTCGTCGCCGATGCCCAGCACCACGTCGTCCCGCCTCACCGCCGGTGCGGCGAAGTGGCGGCGGATGAGCTCGAACTCGTCCATACGGAGCGGGTCAGCGCGCGGCGCGTTCCGCCTGGCGCAGCCCGGCGGAGGTCTTGTCCAGCACGGCGTTGATGTACTTGTGGCTATCCTCGGCGCCGAAGCCCTTGGCGAGCTCCATGGCTTCGTTCAACACCACCCGATAGGGCACATCGATGCGGGACTTGAGCTCATAGGTGCCGATGAGCAGGATGCCGCGCTCGATGGGATCGATCTGCTCCACCGGCCTGTCCAGGTGCGGCTGGAACAGGGCCTGCAGCCCGGCGCTGTCGCCGATGACGCCCTTCACCAGCTCCTGGAAGTACTCGCCATCCACATCCTTGGTGTTCTGGCTCGCCTCGAGTTCGGCGATCAGCTCGCGGGCATCGGTGCCGTTGAGCTGCCATTGGTAGAGACCCTGCAGCGCGAGGCGCCTGGCCTTGCCCCGGGCGCGCGCGCCCTGCGAGTTGCCGGCCATGCTTCAGCCCTCCAGCTTGCGCAGGAGGTCGGCCATCTCGATGGCCGCGAGCGCCGCATCGGCGCCCTTGTTGCCGTGCTTGCCGCCGGCCCGCTCGGTGGCCTGCTCCAGGTCATCGCAGGTGAGCACGCCGAACACCACCGGCAAGCCGCTGTCACGGGCCGCCTCCGACACGCCGCGGGCGCACTCGCCTGCCACGTAGTCGAAATGGGGGGTACCGCCGCGGATGACGGCGCCGAGGCAGATGACGGCCTCGTAGCTATTGCTCAGGGCGAGCTTGCGGGCGGCGAGCGGGATCTCGAAGGCGCCGGGCACGCGCACCACGTCCAGGTCCTGGGCGCTGATGCCGGCCTCGGTGAGGGTCTGCAGGGCCCCCGCCACGAGCTTGTCCACCACGAAGTGGTTGAAGCGCGCCGCGACGATGGCGATGCGCAGGCCTTTGGCGGAGCGTCCGCCTTCTATTGTTCTGTGCCCGGCCATAGGAAAGAGCTTTGAAAAGTCAGGAAGCTATTTTAACTTAGAAATCATCTTCACGGACTTAAGAAACAAAGTGCCCTAAAAATTGGAGATTTTAGCCGCTGGCGAAGCAAAAATCCCCGAGCCACCGGAGCGTACTCCGAGTGTACGTGAGGATTGTGAGGGGATTTTTAACGAAGCCAGGGGGCAAAAGATCAATGTTTAGGGTCAGTCCGGAGTGACGTACTCCACGACTTCCAGGCCAAAGCCCGAGAGACCGTGCATCTTCTTGGGCTGGCTGAGCACGCGCATGCGTGTCACCCCCAAGTCCAGCAGAATCTGGGCACCGACGCCGTAGGTGCGAAGGTCCGCCGCCCCCGGCTTCTCCTCGGCTGCGGCGCCGCCGGCCTGCAGCCGCTGCATGAGTTCGCCCGGCTCCTCCGGCTGGCGCAGCACCACCAGCACCCCGCCCTCCTTCGCGATCTTCTGGAGCGCCTTGCGCAACGGCAGCCCCAGGCTGTCCCAGTTCACGCCCAGCATGTCTCCCAGGGTGTCCTGCAGGTGCACGCGCACCAGGGTGGGCCCGCCGGCCTCGATCTTCCCGGCGGTGAGCGCGAGGTGCATGGCCTTGCTGACCCGGTCCTCGTAGGCCACCAGATTGAACTCGCCGAACTCGGTGGGCACGCTGCGCTCCGCCACCCGCTGCACCGTCTTCTCCTTCTCGATGCGGTAGCGGATGAGGTCGGCGATGGTGCCGATCTTGAGGCCGTGCTGTTGGGCGAACTTCTCGAGGTCCGGACGGCGCGCCATGCTGCCGTCCTCGTTCAGGATCTCGACGATCACTGCCGCCGGTTCGAGACCCGCGAGGCGCGCCAGGTCGCAGCCCGCCTCGGTGTGGCCGGCGCGGGTGAGCACGCCGCCCGGCTGGGCCATGAGCGGAAAGATGTGGCCGGGCTGCTTCAGGTCCTGAGGCCCCGCGTCCGGCTTCACTGCGGTGCGAACGGTGTGGGCGCGGTCGTGGGCCGAGATGCCGGTGGTGACGCCCTGAGCCGCCTCGATGGAGAGGGTGAAATTGGTGGTCTGCTGGCTGTCGGTGTCGCTCACCATGAGCGGCAGCCGGAGCTGCCGGCAGCGCTCACGGGTCAAGGTGAGGCAGATGAGGCCGCGCCCGTAGCGCGCCATGAAGTTGATGTCCTCTGCACGGCACATCTGCGCTGCCATGATGAGGTCGCCCTCGTTCTCCCGGTCCTCGTCGTCCATGATGACGACCATGCGCCCGGCGGCGAGCTCGGCGAGGATGTCCTCCACGCGATCCAGCTTGCCGCTCACGGCGCACGCCCCGCCAGCATGCGCTCCACGTAGCGCGCCACCACGTCCACCTCCAGGTTCACGCGGCTGCCGGGCTGGTAGCTGCCGAAGACGGTGTGGGCCATGGTATGGGGGATGATGTTCACGTCGAAGGTGTCACCCTGCACTGCGTTCACGGTGAGGCTGACGCCGTCCACCGCCACGGAGCCCTTGTGGGCGATGTACCTGGCGAGTCCCGCCGGCACCTGGATGTCGAAGCGCACCGAGCGCGCCTCCTCGCGGCGGGACTTCACGGTCCCCAAGCCATCCACGTGGCCGCTGACGAGGTGCCCGCCCAGGGGTGTGCTCAAGGTCAGGGACTTCTCCAAGTTCACGGGGGAACCGGGCTCGAGGCCGCCCAGCGTGGTGAGAGAGAGGGTCTCCCGGGACACGTCCGCATCGAAGCCCTGCTCGCGCCTGGCGATGACCGTGAGGCAGCAGCCGCTGACGCAGATGCTGTCCCCCACCTTCACGTCCTGCATGGAGAGGCCGCCGATGGACAGTCGCAGGTCACCGCCCGTGGGCGTGAGCGCCTCCACTTTGCCGACTGCCTGGATGATGCCGGTGAACACTACTGCTTCTGCTTGGGCCGCAGGATCAGCCGCATGTCCGGGCCGGTCATGCGCGCGTCCACGATCTCGAGCTCGCGACGCTCCTGCATGGAACTGATGCCCGGCAGGCTGAACATGCCGCGGGCCTTGTCGCCGAGCAGGCTCGGGCACACGTAGAGGATGAGCTCGTCCAGGAGGCCCGCCTCCAGCAGCGCGCCGTTCATGCCGGCACCCGCCTCCATCAGCACCTCGTTGCACTCGAGCTCCGCGAGGGTCTCGAGGATGGCCTTGAGGTCCATGAAGCCGCGCCGCTCCGGGAACACCTGGATGTTGGCGCCGATGGCGTTGAGGGCCTCATGCTCCTCCGGGTCGTCCACGCCGGTGGCGATGTAGACCAGGTCGGGGTTGAGCTTGAACACCTTGGCGTCCACCGGCGTGCTCAGGTTCGTGTCCACGACCACCTTCTTGGGCTGGCGCCACTCGCCCGGCAGGCGCACGGTGAAGGTGGGGTCGTCCGCCAGCAGCGTGCCGATGCCCGTGAGCACCGCAGAGCTGCGCGCGCGCCAGCGGTGCACGTCCTCGCGGGAGGCATCGCTGCTGATCCACTTGCTCTCGCCGTTGGTGAGCGCGGTGCGCCCGTCCAGGCTCGCGGCTAGCTTGCTGCGCACCCAGGGGCGGCCGCGGGTCATGCGGCTGATGAAGCCGGGGTTGAGCGCCTTAGCCTGCGCGGCCATGAGGCCCTCGTCCACCCGCACGCGCGCGGCGGTGAGGCGCTCGAAGCCCTTGCCGGACACCTCGGGATTGGGATCGCCCATGGCCGCCACCACGCGGGTGATGCCTGCGGCGGCCACGGCGTCCGCGCAGGGCGGTGTCTTGCCCTGGTGGGAGCAGGGTTCCAGCGTCACATATAAGGTGGCGCCCTTGGCCTCGCCGCCGGCATCCTGGATGGCCAGTATCTCGGCGTGGGCTTCGCCCGCGGTCTTGTGGAAGCCGCGGCCCACCACCTTGCCGTCCTTCACCACTACGGCGCCGACGCGCGGGTTGGGATCGGTGGTGTAGAGGCCGCGCTCGGCGAGCTGCAGGGCTTCGGCCATGAAGCGGGAGTCATCGGTCGTGAAATCGGTCATGGGTTCACTTCTTCTTTTCGTCTTCCGGCAATAACGGCATCTGCTCGCGTTCCAGCGCGGCGCGGGCCGACTCGCCCTGCAGCCGCTCGATCTCCTCGCGGAACTCGTTCACGTCCTGGAAGCTGCGGTATACCGAGGCGAAGCGCACATAGGCCACCTCGTCCAGCACCCTCAGCTCCTCCATCACCCAGTCGCCGAGCTGGCGCGACTTGATCTCACGCTCACCGGCCACCTGCAGGCGGTGGATGATGCGGGACAGCGCCGCCTCCATGGCCTCGGTGCTGACCGGGCGCTTCTCCAGCGCGCGGGTCATGCCGGAGCGCAGCTTCTGCTCGTCGTAGGGCTCGCGGTTGCCGTCGTTCTTGACGATGCGCGGCATCACGAGCTCGGCGCTCTCGAAAGTGGTGAAACGCTCGCCGCACTTCTCGCACTCGCGGCGGCGGCGCACCTGCTGCCCCTCGCCCGCGAGGCGCGAGTCGATCACTTTCGTGTCTTCGTGGTTGCAGAACGGGCAGTGCACGGCGCGTCCGTCAGAACTTCACGCTACCGCCGTACACCGGGAACTTCTTGCACATGGCCAGCACCTTCTGCCGGGTATCGGCGATGACCTTCTCGTCGCCCATGTGGTCCAGGATGTCTGCGATCCAGCCGGACAGCTCGCGGAACTCGGCCTCCTTGAAGCCGCGGGTGGTGGACGCGGGCGAACCCAGACGCAGGCCCGAGGTGACCATGGGCGGGCGCGGGTCATTCGGCACCGCGTTCTTGTTCACGGTGATGTTGGCCGCATGCAGGGCCGCATCCGCGTCCTTGCCGGTGATGTCCTTGCGCACCAGGTCCAGCAGGAACAGGTGGTTGTCGGTGCCGCCAGAGACCACGTCGTAGCCGCGCTTGATCAGCGCGTCGGCCATGGCGCGGGAGTTGTCCAGCACCTGCTTCTGGTAGGCCTTGAACTCCGGCTGCAGGGCCTCGAGGAAGGCCACCGCCTTGGCGGCGATCACGTGCATGAGCGGGCCGCCCTGGGAGCCGGGGAACACCATGGAGTTGAGCTTCTTCTCGATCTCCTCGTTGGCGCGGGCCAGGATCAGGCCGCCGCGCGGGCCGCGCAACGTCTTGTGGGTGGTAGTGGTGGTCACGTCCGCATGGGGCACCGGGTCGGGGTAGTAGCCGGCGGCCACCAGGCCCGCGACGTGCGCCATGTCCACGAACAGGTATGCTCCGACGGAGTCGGCGATGGTGCGGAACTTCTGCCAGTCGATGCGACGGCTGTAGGCGGAGAAGCCCGCCACGATCATCTTGGGCTTATGTTCATCGGCGAGCTTCTGCACCTGGGCGTAGTCGATCTCGCCGGTCTTAGTGTCGATGCCGTACTGCACGGCGTTGAACACCTTGCCCGAGAGGTTGACCTTGGCGCCGTGGGTGAGGTGGCCGCCATGGGCCAGGCTCATGCCGAGGATGGTATCGCCGGGCTTGAGCAGCGCGAAGTACACCGCCGCGTTGGCCTGGGAACCGGAATGGGGCTGCACGTTGGCGTAGGCGGAGCCGAACAGCTTCTTGGCACGCTCGATGGCGAGGCGCTCGGCCACGTCCACGTACTCGCAGCCGCCGTAGTAGCGCTTGCCGGGATAGCCTTCCGCGTACTTGTTGGTCATCACCGAGCCCTGGGCCGCCAGCACCCGGGGGCTGACATAATTCTCGGAGGCGATGAGCTCGATGTTCTCCTCCTGGCGGCGCAACTCGTCGCGCAGGGCATCATTGAGTTCGTCGTCGAACCCGGCGATCTGCATGTCGGGAGTGAACATTCGGAAGGCTCCGCGGGATGGGTGATCAGCGGCGCCTATTTTACAGCAGCGCCAAAGGCTACGTGGCTAAAAAAGACTCAAGCACCCCATTCCAGCCCAGGGCGATGTTCGTGCGGTTATAGCCCCCTCCCCCCATGCCCACGATGCGGCCATGGCCCAGCTCCTCGGCGATGGCGCAGAGCCGCGTGGCGGCGTGCGCATGGGCCGCGGGCGTGAAGCGCAGGTGGGTGATGGGATCACCGGCGATGCTGTCGGCACCGCACTGGAACAGGATGAACTCCGGTTTGCCGGCCTTCAGGTACTCCTCCACCCACTCCCAGGCGCGGCGGAACTCCGCGTCCCCCGAACCCGGCGGGAGCGGCAGGTTGAGCTTGGTGCCCTTGGCCGGGCCCGCACCGGTCTCGCCCGCAGCACCGGTACCGGGATAGAGGAAGCGGCCGTCCTCATGCAGGTCGGCGAACAGGAGGTCCGGGTCGTCCTCGAAGGAGTAGAACACCCCATCGCCGTGGTGCGCGTCGATGTCGACATAAGAGATGCGGCGCAGGCCATGCCGGCGGCGCAGCGACTCGATGGCGACACCGATGTCATCCAGCACGCAGAAGCCGGCGGCATGGGCGCGCGCCGCGTGGTGCAGCCCAGCGATGGGCACGAAGGCACGGCGCCACTCCCCCGCCATCACACCGTCCACCGCATTTAACGTTGCGCCCACCACCTCGCAGGCCGCTTCATATATACCCTGCTGCGCGGGCGTGTCACCCTCGTCCAGCCAGCCATCGCCCCGGTGGCTCGCCTCCTCGGCGAAGCCCAGGAAGTCACGGGAGTGAAACATCTCGAGCTGCTCGCGCGCGGCCGGCTGCACCGGGACGGCGTGCACGCGCTTGTCCAGACCGCGGGCGCAGCTCTCGCGCCAGAAGGCGCTGAAGCGGTCATGGCCGAAGGGGTGGCCCTCGCCGAAGCCGTAGTGCGCCTGGCGGGGGTCCTGGCACACGCCCACCTTGAGCAGGGAATCCGGCATTTGACACACACCTCCTCGCGAAGCCCGGTGTATTATGGACCCAAGCCCCATCCGGCCGCATTCCAACGATGAACGAAGTCCCAACCACACCGCTGCAGGTCGGTTGGCGCGAGTGGGTCGCGCTGCCGGAGCTCGGCATCAAGCGCATCAAGGCCAAGATCGACACCGGCGCGCGCACCTCATCGCTGCACGCGTTCGCGGTCGTGACCTTCACGGAGAACGGCCGGCGCCGCGTGCGCTTCGGACTGCACCCCAAGCAAAATCACACCGTGCCGGAGCGCTTCTACGAAGCGGACGTGGTCGAGGAGGAACGCTGGGTCACCGACTCCGGCGGCCATCGCGAGCAGCGCCCCGTGATCCTCACCCTGCTGCAGGTGGGAGCGGAGAGCTGGCCCATCGAGATCACGCTCGCCTCCCGCGACAGCATGCGCTTCCGCCTGCTGCTGGGCAGGAGTGCCATGCAGGGCCGCATGACCATCGACCCCGCCGCCTCCTACGTCACCGGCGCGCGCCGCAAGCCGAGAGCGGGCCAGCCCGCCGACGGGCGCGCATGAAGAAGAAGAAAAAGAAGAAGCCGGGTCGGCTCAAGATCGCGATCCTCTCGCGCAACACGCGGCTCTACTCCACCAAGCGGCTGGTGGAAGCCGGCATCAAGCGCGGCCACGACATGTACGTGATCGACCCGCTGCGCTGCTACATGAACCTGGCGACCGACAGCCCCGAGATCCACTTCAAGGGACGCAAGCTCGCTGGCTTCGACGCCATCATCCCCCGTATCGGCGCCTCGGTGACGTTCTACGCCACCGCCATGCTGCGCCAGTTCGAGATGACCGGCGTGTTCACGCTCAACGACTCCGACTCCATCATGCGGGCGCGCGACAAGCTGCGTTCGCTGCAGCTCCTGTCGCGCGCAGGCATCGGCCTGCCGGTGACCGGCTTCGCCCACGCGCCGGACGATACCGAGGACCTCATGACCCTGGTGGGCGACGCGCCGGTCATCATCAAGCTCACCGAGGGCTCCCAAGGACAGGGGGTGGTGCTGGCGGAGACGCGCCAGGCGGCGGAGAGCGTGATCGACGCGTTCCGCGGCCTCAACGCCCACTTCATGGTGCAGCGCTTCGTGAAGGAGGCCCAAGGCGCCGACATCCGCTGCTTCGTGGTGGGCGGCAAGGTGGTGGCGGCCATGAAGCGCCAGGCCCGCCGCGGCGAGTTCCGCGCCAACCTGCACAAGGGCGGCAGCGCCGAGGAGGTGAAGGTGAGTCCCCAGGAGCGCGACATGGCGCTGATGGCGGCGGAGATCATCGGCCTCAACGTGGCCGGCGTGGACATCATCCGTTCGTCCCAGGGCCCGCTGATCCTGGAGGTGAACTCCTCGCCCGGCCTGGAGGGCATCGAGGCGGCCACCCGGAAGGACATCGCCGGCGAGATCATCGGCTTCATCGAGGGCCACGCCCGCAAGTACCGCATCCCGAAAGGCGCCCGCAACGGCAAGAACGCCTGATTCCCCGCCGGTTCACGGATATAATCTGCGTCCCTGAACTCCCCGCCCCTCCAGCAGAGCCATGGCCCAATACATCTACACCATGCACCGGGTCGCCAAGGTGGTGCCCCCGAAGCGCGAGATCCTGCGCAACATCTCCCTGTCGTTCTTCCCCGGCGCCAAGATCGGTGTGCTGGGCCTGAACGGCTCCGGCAAATCCACCCTGCTGCGGATCATGGCGGGGGTGGACACCGAGATCAACGGCGAGGCGCACGCGCTCGCCGGCACCAAGATCGGCTACCTGCCCCAGGAACCGCAGCTCGACCCCGCCAAGGACGTGCGCGGCAACGTGGAGAGCGGGCTCACGGAGATCGTGGAAGCCAAGGCCAAGCTGGAGGCGGTGTACGCCGCCTACGCCGAGCCGGACGCGGACTTCGACAAGCTCGCCGCCGAGCAGGCGCGGCTGGAGAACGTGCTGCAGGCCGCCGGCGCCACCAACCTGGACCACGTGCTGGAAGTGGCGGCGGAAGCGCTGCGCCTGCCGCCCTGGGACGCGGACGTCAACAAGCTCTCCGGCGGCGAGCGCCGCCGCGTGGCGCTGTGCCGCCTCTTGCTCTCCAAGCCCGACATGCTGCTCCTGGACGAGCCCACCAACCACCTGGACGCGGAGTCGGTGGCCTGGCTGGAGCGCTTCCTGCAGGAGTATCCCGGCACCGTGGTGGCCGTGACCCATGACCGCTACTTCCTGGACAACGTGGCCGGCTGGATCCTCGAGCTAGACCGCGGGCACGGTATCCCCTGGCAGGGCAACTACTCCTCCTGGCTGGAACAGAAGGAGAAGCGCCTCGAGATCGAGGAGAAGCAGGAGACCGCCCACATCAAGGCCATGAAGGCCGAGCTGGAGTGGGTGCGCACCAACCCGAAGGGCCGCCATGCCAAGAGCAAGGCGCGCATCGCCAAGTTCGAAGAACTGTCCTCCCAGGAGTTCCAGAAGCGCAACGAGACGCAGGAGCTCTACATCCCGCCGGGCCCGCGCCTGGGCGAGCTGGTGGTGGAAGCCAAGGGCGTGAAGAAGTCCTTCGGCGACCGGCTGCTGTTCGACAACCTGGAGTTCAACCTGCCGCAGGGCGGCATCGTCGGCGTGATCGGCCCCAACGGCGCCGGCAAGACCACCCTGTTCCGCATGATCACCGGCAACGAGAAGCCGGACGCGGGTGAGATGCGCATCGGCCCCAGCGTGAAGATCGCCTACGTGGACCAGAGCCGCGACGCGCTCAATCCGGACAAGACCGTGTGGGAGGAGATCAGCGACGGGCAGGACCTCATCACCGTCGGCACCTGGACCACGCCCTCGCGGGCCTACGTGGGCCGCTTCAACTTCCGTGGCACCGACCAGCAGAAGCTCGTCGGCCAGCTCTCGGGCGGCGAACGCAACCGCGTGCACCTGGCCAAGGTGCTGAAGGTCGGCGGCAACGTGCTGATGCTGGACGAGCCCACCAACGACCTGGACGTGGAGACGCTGCGTGCGCTGGAAGAGGCCGTGCTGGCCTTCCCGGGCTGCGCGGTGGTCATCTCCCACGACCGCTGGTTCCTGGACCGCGTGGCCACCCACATGCTCGCCTTCGAGGGCGACAGCAAGGTGGTGTGGTTCGAAGGCAACTACGCGGATTACGAGGCGGACCGCAAGCGCCGCCTGGGCGCCGATGCGGACCAGCCGCACCGCATCAAGTACCGCCGGTTGAAGGACTGAACGGGAAAGACGGAAGAGGAAACGAGACGGCGCCGCGAGGCACCGTTTTCAATTGGACGAGACGTACTTTTCTCTGCGCAGATTCGTATTGTCGAAGCCGATGGCCTTGAGGCGTTCCACCGCGGTGTCGATCATGTCCGGGTTGCCGCACAGGTACACGATGTCGCGCTTGGGATCGGGCTTGAGCTCCATCAGGTGCTCCTGCACGTAGCCCTTGCGCTCATGGGTCTGCGCCGGTTCGGAGACGCGGCGGCTGTAGCTCGCCACGAACTCGAAGCCCGGGTTTTCCTTCGCGAAACCCAGGAAGTCGCCGCCGAACAGGCACTCGTCCGGCCCGCGCACGCCCAACATGACGACCGCGCTGTGGCTCTTGGCCGCCAGCAGGCCCTTGAGCTGCGGCAGCATGGCCCGGTAAGGCGAGACGCCGGTGCCGGTGGCGATGAGCATGTAGCGTGAGGGCGGATCCTCCCGCAGCACGAAACGGCCGAAGGGACCGGTGGCGGACACGAGCTCACCCGGCTTCATGCCGAACAGGAGCCCTGTGGCGCGGCCGCCCTCCACCTGGGTCACCGCGATCTCCACCTCACCGCTGCTGCCCGGGATGGTGGCGACGCTGTAGCTGCGGCGCAGCTCCATGTTCTCGAAGGGCAGGTGCAGGGTGATGAACTGCCCCGGGACATAGGTGAAAGGCTGGCCGTCGGCGCGGCGGAAGCTCATCTGCAGCACCCGCGGCGTGACCATCTGGCTCTCGGTGAGGACGAAGTTGAACTTCTCGTGGCTCATGGATTCCAAACAGGTCTGTGTTGGAGGGGCAGGATATCGGTCCAGGCGCCAAAGCGCGGCGCACTTTTTACCATATCTGACGCGATAAACCGAGCCCTCAGGCTAGTATCTAGGGTCTCAACGGAGGGATACCCATGCGCAAACTCCTCATCGCCACCCTGGCCACATACGTCCTGGCCCTGCCGCTCGCCGCCCTGGCCGCTTCCGACCCTGGTACCCCAGCGCTGCTGAAACAAGCCGTGGCCGGGAGCTGGCGCTCCGATGCCCACAAGGCCCGCGACCAGTACCGCCACCCGGTGGAGACCCTGGAGTTCTTCGGCCTCGAACCCGGCATGACGGTGGTGGAGCTTGCCCCCGGCGGCGGCTGGTACACCGAGATCCTGGCACCGGTGCTCAAGGATCACGGCCACCTCATCGCCGCCACCGGCCGCACCACCGGCGCCTACGCCGACATGCTCAAGCAGCATCGGGCTGAGTTCGGCGACGTCAAGCTCGTGGAGTTCTCGCCGCCGGACAAGGTGGACCTGGGCCCCGCCGGCTCGGCCGACATGGTGGTGACCTTCCGCAACACCCACGACTGGCTCAACGACGGCGAGGCGGAACTGGACGCGGTGTTCGACGCCGCCTTCAAGGTGCTCAAGGCCGGCGGCGTGCTGGGCATCGAGGAGCATCGCGCCCGTCCCCACTCCGACGCCCAAGTCTCCTCCAAGAGCCTGCACCGCATCCCGCAGGACTACATGATCAGCATGGGCCTCAAGCATGGCTTCGTGCTGGCCGGCGCCTCGGAGATCAATGCGAACCCGAAGGACGACGGGAGCGTGAACGTGCACCAGCTCCTGCCGGACCTGGCGGGCGACGACCCCAAGCTCAAGGCCATCGGTGAGAGCGACCGCATGACCCTCAAGTTCGTGAAACCCAAACAACAAAGGTGATGCCGCGATGCGATACCTGAAACCCCTGCTCCTCGGCTGTGCGTTGCTGCTCCCCGCAGCGGTGGGCGCGGCCGGTGACAGCGCTGATGCCGCCATCCGCGATGCCCTCAAGGGCGCCTGGCGCGCGCCGGCCAACGTGGCGCGTGACCAGTACCGCCACCCCCTCGAGACGCTGGAGTTCTTCGGCCTCAGGCCCGACATGACCGTGGTGCAGCTCTGGCCCGGCGCCGGCTGGTACACGGAGATCCTGGCGCCGGTACTCAAGGACCGCGGCAAGCTCATCGACGCGGCGCTGCCGCCCAAGGGCTACGGCGAGTCCAGCACCAGCCAGCGCTATCTCAGCAAGCTCAAGGCGGATCCGGTGGTATACGGCAAGGTGCAGGTGGTGGACTTCGCGCCGCCCACCAAGCTCGACTTGGGACCCGAGGGCTCGGCGGACATGGTGCTGACCTTCCGCAATGCCCACAACTGGGAGAGCGACCACCAGCTGCCTGCGGTGTTCCAGGCATCCTTCAAGGTGCTGAAGCACGGCGGCGTGCTCGGCCTCACGGATCACCGGGCCGCCCCCGGCAAGACCGTGGAGCAAGTGTTCGATTCGGGCTACATGCCCACCGACTACATCATCAAGATCGCCGAGCAGGCGGGCTTCAAGCTGGTGGCGCAGTCCGAGATCAACGCGAACCCGAAGGACACCAGGGACTACCCGCACGGCGTGTGGACCCTGCCGCCGACCTACACCTTGGGCGACAAGGACCGGGCCAAGTACGCGGCCATCGGCGAGAGCGACCGGATGACGCTGAAGTTCGTGAAGCCTTGAGCTGAATCGATGGAAAAGAAACGGCGGCTAGCAAAGCTAGCCGCCGTTTTTATTTCGATTTCTTTTGCAGGTTGAGAGTCTTGCCGTCCCTGGCGGGTCGGGGCCCCAGCTCGACATCCCTGTCTCGCGGCCGAGCTATCGCTCGGCCCCTCCCACCCATTGCGCGTCGAGGTGCATCAGCTGCCACAGGTTGCCGTCGTACTGCCAGCTCACGCGGCAGAGCCAGGTGCCGGGCAGGCGTCCCGGGCCCGCGCTCGCTTCCTTCCAGGCGTAGTTGAACTCATCGCCGGGCTTGCCTTCCGGCAGCGTCAGCCGCACAGGCGCCTGCGGCGACAGCTTGCGGATCTCAAGCTCGACGCCCGGCGCGAGCGGGCTCAGGCTGTCCTTGAGCGGGGGTGCACCCGGCGCCGGCAGGCTGCCGGGACAGCTGAGCTGCACCGGGCCGCCATCCGCCGCATAGGGATCGCTGACGCTCTGGCAGGCCGCGAGGACCAGCACCGCGGCGGACAGAAGGCCGAGTCGTGCGTTCATTTGCTCACCTGCCTGCGCTTGTGGATCTCGGCGATCAGCCCCGCGAACACTTCCCGCATCACTTCCTTGAAGCCCGTGAACTTGGAATTGGTCATCGGAGTGCGGTCGGGATAGGCCTCGTCCAGGTACAGGCCCCAGCGCATCTCGAGCTGCAGTGCCGCGACCCGCGGTATCTGACCGTAGTGTTCGGTGATGTAACCGCCCTTGTAAGGGTTGTTGCGGCGCACGGTGCGGCCGGCAGCGGTGAAGCCATGCTCCACCGCGGCGGTGAGCCAGCCGGAGTTGCTCTTGCCATCCCGGTCGCCGAGGTAGATGTCGTGCTCCAGCTTGGCGTGCAGCAGGTTCGGTTTCGAGGAGACGCTGTGGGCATCTATGAGCACCACGCCGCCGAAGCGCGTGATGCGGCTCTGCAGGAGTTCCAGGAGGCGCGCGTGGTAGGGCTGGTACACCATGGTGCGGCGCCGCTCGATCTCCTCGGCGGAAGGCGGGGTCTGGTAGATGTCCTCGCCCCAGAAGGTCTTGCTCGCCACCATGCCGGTCTCGTAGCGGCCGGGATAGAGCGGCTTGTCGTCCGGCGGCCGGTTCAGGTCCGCCACGAAGCGGCTGTAGGTGGCATAGATGGTGGTGATGCCGAGGGACGGCAGGAAGTCGTAGAGGTGGTGCAGGTACCAGTCTGTCATCGGCAGGCTGCGGATATAGCTGGAGGCGAACTCGGCGCGGATGGACTCCGGCACGTAGATGCCGGTGTGCGGGATGCTGACGACGATGGGCACCTCGACGGTGCTGGCGTCACGGACGTGGAATGAACTTATCTTCATGCTTCCTCACACGGAGTTGAGCCGCAGCATGGCCCGGCCGAACGCGCGAGCGCTCTCTTCCGCTCCATGGCATACACCCCCGCGCATGCGCCTTTGCCCACCCACGTAGACGTCGCTGATGTCGGCGCGGCTGCCGCCGATCACCAGTGCATCCATGAAGCTGTCGGCGTCATGGCCGCGCAACGGGGCCGCGTCGCGGTGGAAGGCCACCACGTCGGCATAGTGTCCGGGCGCGAGCGCGCCGCTGGAGTGCCCCAGCGCCGCGGCGCCGCCGCGGCAGGCTTGCTGCCACAGGGGGTTGCCCAGGCCTTCGCGGGTCGCGAAGCGGGCGCGCCGTTCGGTCCGCAGGCGCTGGCCGTACTCTAACAGACGCAGCTCCTCGATGCCGTCGATGCGACAATTGCTGTCGGAGCCGACTGCGATGCGTCCACCTTGGGACACGAACTCGTCGGCAGCGAACAGGCCGTCACCGAGATAGGCCTCGGTGATCGGACAGAGCACCACGCTCGCGTCCGCCTCGCGCACCCGCGCGCATTCCGCGGCGCTCGCGTGGGTGGCGTGGACGAGGTTCCAGCGGGCATCCAGCTCGACGTGCCGCGCCAGCACCTCGATGGGCGTGGCGCCATAGGCGGCCTGGCATTCCTCCACCTCGCGGCGCTGCTCACTGATGTGGATGTGGATGGGCGCGCCGTCACCCATCACCTTGCGCGCGCCTTCCACCAGCGGCCGCAGGAGCTCCGGTGGCACCGCCCGCAACGAGTGTGGCGCGAGCCCGAGCTCCACATCCTTCAATTCCGCCAGCAGGCCGCAGAAATCCTCCACGCTGCGGTGCACGAAGCGCTGCTGCTCATCCCGCGCCGGCTTGCCGAAACCGCCTGCCTGGTAGAACACCGGAAGAAGACGCAGGCGGATGCCCACTTCGCGCGCAGCGTCGATCACCGCCCGGCCCATCTCGGCACCGGGGCGTCCATCCGGCAGGTGATGCAGGTAGTGGAACTCGGCTACGCTGGTGAAACCGCCCCGCAGCATGTCGAAGAAAGCCTCGCGGGCGATCACGAACATGTCCTCGGGAGTCACGCGGCTGGCGAGGCGGTACATGGCCTCGCGCCAGCTCCAGAAGGAGTCCTCCCCGCCTCTTGCACCGGGCACTTCGCCATAGCCGGCGAGGGCCCGCTGGAAGGCGTGGCTGTGGGCATTGGGGATGCCGGGGACCGCGAGGAAGCCGTCATGGGGACCGCTGGCGGGTTCCAGCCGTTCGATACGCCCGTCCGCGCCCACCACCAGCGCCTGGTCGCGGACGATACCCTGGGGAGTGAGGACGTATTCAAACGCCAGACGGGTCTGCATACTTATATGTTCTCATATGAAACCCCCGGGAGCCGTGCATTGTGCATGACCTGCTGATCAAAAACGCTAGGGTATATACCCCAACGACGGGCGCAGTCCCGGCCTCGACCTTGGCGATAGACGCCGGGAAAGTGGCCGCGGTGGGATGCCCCGAGGACGCACCGGCACGGGAACAGCTGGATGCCGAGGGCATGCTGCTGCTGCCGGGTTTCGTGGACTGCCATACCCATGCCCTCTACGCGGGCGACCGCATGGGCGAGCACCTGCTCAAGATGCAGGGCGCGAGCTATGCGGACATCTCCAAGGCGGGCGGCGGCATCATCAGCACCGTGAAGGCGGTGCGCATGGCGAGCGAGGCCCAGCTCATCGAGGAGACGCTGCCGCGGCTGGAAGCGCTGCGTGCCGAGGGCGTCACTGCCATCGAGATCAAGAGCGGCTACGGCCTGGACCTGGAGAACGAGCTCAAGATGTTGCGGGCCATCCGCGCCCTGCCCCGCCATATCCCCATGGACGTGACCGCCACTTTCATCGGCGCCCACACCGTGCCGCCCGGCACGGAGCGCGAGGACTACCTCGAGCAGGTGCTGGAGAAGATGCTGCCGGCGGTGGCTGAGGAACGCCTGGCGGACGCGGTGGACATCTATGTGGAACACATCGCCTTCAGCGTGGCCGACCTGGAGCGCCTGGCGGAGAAGGCGGCGAAGCTCGGCCTCAAGCTGCGCGCCCACACCGACCAGCTCTCGAACCTGGGGGCCACCCGCCGCGCCGCGGAGCTGGGCGCCCTCTCCTGCGACCACCTGGAATACACCGTGGAGACGGATGCCGCCGCCATGGGTGAGCGCGGCACTGTGGCGGTGCTGATGCCGGGCACCTTCTATTTCCTCAAGGAGACCCATAAACCGCCGGTGGATCTCCTGCGCAAGCACAGGGTGCCGATGGCCGTGGCCACGGACCTCAACCCCGGCACCTCGCCGGTGGCCAGCCTGCTCACCGCCATGCACATGGCCGGACTCCTGTTCGGCCTCACCGCGGATGAGGTCCTGGCGGGGGTCACGGTGAACGCCGCGCGCGCACTCGGCCGGGAGGGTAGAATCGGCGCCCTCGCGCCGGGGCTGGACGCGGATTTCTGCCTCTGGGACCTGCCGGCGCCCGGTTACCTCAGCTACCAGCTCGGCGGCCTCAAGCCCGCCCGGCGCTTCTTCAAGGGAAAGCCCGCATGACCAGCCTCACGCTCACCGGCGCGGATCTCAAGCTCGCGGACCTGCGGGACTTCGACGTGCGCCGCCCCCAAGCGATACTCGGCGAGCATGCCCGCCGCGCGATGCAGGCGAGCGTGGACACGGTGCGCAAGGTCATCGACACCAACCAGGTGTGCTACGGCATCAACACCGGCTTCGGCGCCCTGGCACGCGAGCGCATCTCCCGCGACCGCCTCACGCAGCTCCAGTACAACCTGGTGCGCAGCCACGCCTGCGGCGTGGGCGAGCCGCTGCCGGCATCGGTGGTGCGGCGCATCTTGCTGCTCAAGGCCAACAGCCTCGCCATCGGCAACTCCGGCATCCGTCCCGAGGTGGTGGACACGCTCCTCGCGCTGCTCAACCACGATGTGTTGCCGGTGATCCCGTCGCAAGGCTCGGTCGGCGCCTCCGGCGATCTCGCACCCCTCGCGCACATGACGCTGGCGCTGATCGGGGAAGGTGAAGCGATCCACCAGGGCAAGCTGCTGGAGGGCGAAGCGGTGCTGAAGGCCGCCGGCGCGAAGCCGGTGCAGCTCGAAGCCAAGGAGGGGCTGGCACTCCTGAACGGCACCCAGCTCAGCGCGGCGCTGGCGCTGCAGGGCCTGTTCGGCGCCGAGGCGGCATTGGCCGGGTCTATCGTAATCGGGGCACTGACTGTAGAAGCCCTGGCCGGCAGCTACAGCCCCTTCGACGCGCGCATCCACAAGGCGCGCAACATGCACGGCCAGATGAAGGTAGCGGAACTGTTCCGCGGCCTGCTCACAGGCAGCGACATCTGGAAGAGCCATCAGGGCTGCGACCGCGTGCAGGACCCCTATGCCCTGCGTTGCATGCCGCAGGTGTACGGCGCGGTGTGGGACACCCTGAAACACGCCAGCGGCGTGCTGGAGCGCGAGCTCAACAGCGTCTCGGACAACCCGCTGATCTTCGGCGAAGACGTGCTCTCGGGCGGCAACTTCCATGCCGAGGCCCTCGCTTTCGTCTCGGACTTCATGGCGGTAGCCGCCACCGAGCTCGGCAACATCTGCGAGCGGCGCATCGACCTCTTGCTGAAGAAGGTGAATCCGCGCCTGCCCATGTTCCTGGCTCGGGATCCGGGCGTGGAATCGGGCTTCATGATCGCGCACGTCACCGCGGCGGCGCTCACC
Organism: Gammaproteobacteria bacterium; assembly: GCA_036383255.1. Classification (NCBI taxonomy): domain Bacteria; kingdom Pseudomonadati; phylum Pseudomonadota; class Gammaproteobacteria; species Gammaproteobacteria bacterium. The sequence continues at coordinate 47,458 of DASVOS010000005.1, forward strand.
TCCGAGAACAAGACCCTGGCCCATCCGGCCTCGGCTGACACGGTACCCACCTCCGCCGGCCAGGAAGACCACGTGAGCATGGCGCCCTGGGCGGGGGTGAAACTCGGACGGGTCCTCGCGAACCTGAGCCACATCCTGGCGGTGGAAGCCCTGGCGGCGGCCGAAGCCATCGACCTGCAGCGCCCTTCCCGGACCACCGCCGAGCTCGAACCGGTGCAGGCGGCTATCCGCCGCCGGGCCCCAGGTACCCAGGGCGACCGGCGGCTGGATGGCGACATCACGCGGCTGGCTGCTGCCCTCTTGGACGGCTCCCTGCTGGCGGAGTCTGTCCCGGCCTTCACACGGTTAGCGCTCTAAGCATTCACCCCGGTTTCTCAAGCCGGACAGGGCGTCCGGACTCGTTCTAGATTTATGTCTTAAAACAGACATAACGCCGGTTTTCCTCTATACTCGTTTTGAAGCGTTTAAGACGCCTTCGCGCAACGCGGGGGAGTCCGGGGCCTCTCGTTTTCCCCCTTTGACGAGAGGCCCCTCTTTTTTGCGCGACCCCGGACCTGCGGACAGCGCGTCAACCCCAAGGTAAACTGCGCTGCCCGGCGGTCGTTAACCCCTCGAGTGACAGTCCCGCCTCGCCCAAGACCTGGAGAATCCATGCTGAACCGGATGCTGAAGATCGCCGCCCTGGCGCTCCCCACCCTATTGCTCGTGAGTTGCGGCGGCAACACCATCAACGGTGTCAGCTTGGCGATCACCGATGCGCCGTTGGACCTGGCCACCTCGGTCAACATCAGCTTCGCCAAGATCGAGTTCAGCGGGCCCAAGGTCGCCCCCTTCAAGATCAACATCAAGCCCGCCAGCAGCGTGGATGTGTTCCAGCTCCAGGGCGGCATCTCCGCTACCGTGCTGGCCGGACTGCAGGTCACCCCGGGGCATTACACGAACCTGCAGGTGACCCTGGCGGCAGACCCTAACACCGCCCAGTCCAACATCACCCTGCCCGATGGCCTTCACATCCTGTATATACCGGCGGGGGTCTCCTCCAAGGTGGACATCCCCATCGATTTCACCATCGCCAGCGGCGGCACGGTGAACCTGACCATGGACGTCGACCTGCGCAAGTCCATCATCCAGGACCCGGACGACCCGACGAAATACCAGCTGATCCCCTCCATCCGTGCGGTGGAGAACGAGCGCTCCGGCACCATCACCGGGAGCGTGGACTCCGCGCTCATCACCTGCCTGTCTCCGGCGGTATACGTGTATAGCGGCGACGTCACGCCCACCGACGTGGACATCGACGACCCCACCCACCAGCAGCCCCTCGGCACCGCACTGGTGGGCCTCAATGCCACCACCGGCAACTACAACTTCACCGTCGGTTTCCTGCCGGTGGGAGACTACACCGTGGCGTTCACCTGCCAGTCCACGCTGGACGTCGCGAATCAGCCCAATGACATAAAGTTCGCCTCCGTGACCCACACCTCGGTACAGCCACTGGTCACGAGTTTCATCGCGCTGCATTGAGCTAGACTCAAGGCAGTAAGGAGACCTGCCATGAAGCACATCCGCATCCTCCTGGCCCTGGGCCTATCGGCGCTCGCCGGCTGCAACGGCGAGAGCGGCAGTGGGCGCATCGGCATCGACCTCACCGACGCGCCGGCAGACGGCGCCAGCAGCGTGGTGGTGGCCTTCACCGGTGTGCGCGTGAAACCCGCCGGTGCCGCGGCCATCCAGTACATCTTCCCTCGAAGCGTACAGGTCGACCTCGCCGAGCTGCAGGGTGGCGCCAGCGCGCCCCTGCTGCACAACCTGACCCTGCCCGCCGGCCACTATGAATGGCTGGAACTCGAGGTTAGCGCCACGCCAGGCGCGAAGGATTCCTATGTGGTGGATGCGAACGGCAAGCACGGCCTGGTGCTGGCATCGGGCACCGGCCTGCGGATCGCCGGCGGATTCGACGTCAAGGCCGACGAGAGCAGCCCCTTCATCGTGGACTTCGACGCGCGCCGCTCGGTACTGCCGCCCGCCAGCGCCTCCAGCGACTTCCGCCTCAGTCCGGTGCTGCGCATGCTGGACGAGCGTGCCGCCGGCAACATCGTCGGCTCGGTGCTGCCGAGCCTCGCTGCCGCAGCCGGCTGCGTGCCGGTGGTATATGTGTACCGGGGCGACGTGGCTGCTCCGGCAGGCCTGGACAGCTCCGGCTCCGCGCCGCAGCCCGTGACCGAGGCGCCGGTGAAGCTCGAGACGCGCTTCGGCACCTACCGCTTCACCGCCGCCTATCTCCCGGCAGGGTTCTACACCCTCGCCTTCACCTGCGATGCGGGGAACGACGATCCCAGCCTCGCAGACGCGGTGAGCTTCGACTCGGTGGGCACGGTGCAGGCCATAGCCGGCAACACCATCCTCACAGCGCTGCACTAAGAGAAAGCAAACTCTCTGAGCGTCATGAGCGGGGCAGCAGCTTAAGGGCGGCCGGCACCAACGTAGTGCTCGTTCCAGTATCCGGCGTTCATCCATGCGCCAGCCACCGGCTTGCCGGTCTCGGGCGCGTGGATGAACCAGCCATCCCCCGTGTAGATCCCCACATGCATCGCCGTCCCGCCGAAGAAGAACACAAGATCGCCGGGTTCGAGGTCCGCGCGCGGCACGCGCCGGGTGTGGTCGTACTGGGCCTGGGCGGTGCGGGGCAGGCTCACGCCCAACCTGCCATAGGAGTAGTAGACGAGGCCGCTGCAGTCGAAGCCCAGGGGGCTGTGGCCGCCGTAGACGTAGGGCACGCCCACCTGCTGTTCGGCGAGGGCCGTCACCCGCTTGCCCAGATCCACCTCGCGGGGTGTAGCCGCCACGGCCGCACCGGGCTCCGGCCATTCGGCACAGCCGCCGAGCAGCGAGATCATCATGAGCGTGACCGTGAGGGTCTTCACGCCCCCATTATATAGAGGGCGCTTCCGGCTACTTGCGGATGCGTATGCGCCGCTGTCCATCAGACAGCGCGGCCTGCTTGAGGCTCGCGTGGGTCCCGGCGAGGCGCATCAGGGCGCGGGCCGCCAGCAGCCCCTCATCCGCCGGGATTATGTCCTGCACGAGTCTCTCCTCCTGTTCGCGGAGTGCCGCAAGCGCATCGGCACGGCTCACATCCATGAAGCATACCTCCATGCCGGGCGCGAGCTGCGCCAGGCGCGGCAGGTCCGCGCCGATCACTACTGCGATCACGGGATAGCCGCCGGTGGTGCCATGGTTGGCGAGCAGCGCGATGGGCTGGCCTGACGATGGCACCTGCAGCGCACCGCTCACCATGCCCATGGAAGGCAGTTCACCCTCCCATCCACGCGTGAGCGCCTGGCCTTCCAGGCGCACACCGGTGCGGTCGCCCATCTTGGACACCCGGTAGACGGAACTGCGCAGTGCGAGTCGCGCATCCGGCGTGAACCAATCCTGCTGCGGTCCGGGCAGCGTGCGCAGCCGCACTGACCGCCTGTACTCAGGAGGCGATCGCAGGTACGCGGCCTCTTCCCTGACTGGCGTCCCGACGGCAAGACGCATGCCCGCCGCGAGCGCCGGCGGCCCGAGCCCCGCGAGGGTATCGCTGGAGCGGCTCCCCAACAGCACCGGCATGTCGATGCCGCCGGCCACCGCGAGGTAGCTGCGCCAGCCGGTGAAGATGCGCCCGCAGGCGAGCTCGCTGCCGGCTTTCACCGCCAAGGTCTGGTACATGGGGACCGGCGCACCGTCCAACAGCACTTCCATCGCACCCCCGCAGAGGGCCACACGTGAATCGCACGCAAAGCGCAGCGTCGCACCCTCCTCCGTCATCTCCAGTCCCGCCGCGCCATCCGGGTTGCCCACCAGACGGTTGGCGACGCGCAGGTCGAAACGGTCGACGGCCCCCGCCTCCGGCACGCCCAGATGCGCATGACCCAAGCGCCCAAAGTCCTGGATGGTGGACAGCAGGCCCGGCCGGATGACCTCGATCATGGCGCGGGCCTGAAGCGCACCCGGTCGCCGGGGGCGAGCAGCGCAGGCACGGCGCGGGCGGCATCGAAGAGCGAGGCATCGCAGCGGCCCAGCAGGTGCCAGCCGCCGGGCGTCGCCTCGGGATAGATGCCGGTGAATTCATCGGCCATGGCGACGCTGCCGGCCGGCACGCGGGTGCGGGGATCGGTGCGGCGCGGCAGCTTGAGTCCCGCGTCCAGGCCGGTGAGGTAAGGGAAACCCGGCGCGAAGCCCAGGAACGCGACGGTGTAGAGCGGCGCCGCGTGGCGGCGCACCAATTCCGCCGCCTCGATACCGAGCCGCTTCGCGCAGGCAGCGAGGTCCTCGCCGTGATACCGCACCGTGAACTCGTGCAGGCGGGGTTCCGGCGCAGCCGGCGTTGCGCGCGCGAGTTCCGGCAACCGCGCGGCCAGCGCCTCCAGGTCCGTGAGCAACGGGTCCGCTTCGACGAGCAGCGACGCCTGGCCTGGCGCCAGTTGCCGCAACCCGGGCAGCGAGGCTCCGAGCAGCGCGCGGCGCAGGTCCTGGGCCGCGGCGGCGTCCGGGGTCTCGATCAGCAGGGCGCCCTCACCCATGAAACTCGTCTTCATGTGAATGCGACGAGCTCGACGCCCGCATCCAGGAGTGCTTCCCGCAGGGCCGCGGCCATGGCCACCGCGCCCGGTGTGTCGCCGTGCACGCACAGGGAACGTGCCGCGAGCTCGAAAGGCTTGCCGTCCACGCTCGGCATCATGCCGCCACGGAGCCAGGCGAGTGCACGGGAGGTGACTTCGCTGACATCGGTAAGCAACGCGCCCGGCTCGCCGCGGGGCTGCAGACGGCCATCGTCCCGGTAACCCCGGTCGGCGAAGGCCTCCCCCACCGCTTCCACGCCTGCGGCGGCGGCGCGGCGCGCGGCCATGCTGTCCGGCAGGGTGAGGAGCTTGAGCGCGGGAGAGAAACCCTTGAGCGCGGCGATCACCGCGTCGGCGGTGGCGGGGTCATCCGCCATGCGGTTGTAGAGCGCGCCGTGGGCCTTGAGATAGCGCACTTCGGCACCCGCGCTGCGGGCGATGGTGGCGAGCCCGTTCAGCTGGCCGGCCACGCTGGTGGCGACCTCGGCAGGCGGCAGGTCCAGGTCGCGGCGGCCGAAATGCTCGCGATCGGGATAAGAGACATGGGCGCCGATGCGGACGCGGTGCGCAAGGCAGGCCTCCACGGTCCGGCGCATGGTGCCGGGATCGCCGGCATGGGCGCCGCAGGCGATGTTGGCGCTGGTGAGGAGCGGGATGAGCGCTGCATCGTCGCCGCACTCCTCCCCCACGTCGGCGTTGAGGTCGATGCGCATGCCGACGCCGCGCTTCAGGTCCGGTCAGCGGGTGCCGAACATCGGCAGGTCGAGGCCGCGCTCCCGCGCCACCTCCACCGCCCGTTCGTAGCCCGCGTCGGCGTGGCGCATCACCCCGGTGCCGGGGTCGTTCACCAGTACCCGCGCCAGGGCCTCCTCCGCGCGTTCGCTGCCGTCAGCCACGATCACCACGCCCGCGTGCAGCGAGTAGCCCATGCCGACGCCGCCGCCGTGGTGGAAGCTCACCCAGGTGGCGCCGCTCGCGGTGTTGAGCAGCGCATTGAGGATCGGCCAGTCCGCCACCGCGTCGGTACCGTCCCGCATGCCCTCGGTCTCCCGGTTGGGCGAAGCCACCGAGCCCGAGTCCAGGTGGTCGCGGCCGATGACGATGGGCGCCTTGAGCTCGCCCTTGCGCACCATCTCGTTGAAGGCGAGGCCGAGGCGATGGCGTTCCTTGTAGCCCAACCAGCAGATGCGGGCCGGCAAGCCCTGGAACTTGATACGCGCGCGGGCCATGTCCAGCCAGCGGTGCAGGTGCTTCATGTCCGGGAACAGTTCGCGGGCCTTGGCGTCGGTCTTGTAGATGTCCTCCGGGTCGCCAGAGAGCGCAGCCCAGCGGAACGGCCCCATGCCCTCGCAGAACAGCGGCCTTATATAGAGGGGCACGAAGCCCTTGAAGTCGAAGGCGTTGGTGACGCCGGCGTCCTGCGCCATGGCACGGATGTTGTTGCCGTAGTCGAAGGTGGGGATGCCCTTCTGCTGCAGGCCGAGCATGGCCCGCACCTGGCGCGCCATGGATTGCTTGGCGAGCTCAACGTATTTCTTGGGGTCCGCCTTGCGCAATTCGGCGGCCTTGGCGAGCGAGTAACCCACGGGGATGTAGCCGTTCAGGGGGTCGTGGGCCGAGGTCTGGTCGGTGACGAGATGAGGCAGGTGATCGCCCTTAAGTATCTCCTCGAACACTTCCGCCGCATTGCCGAGCAGACCCACGGATTTGGGCTCGCCCTGCTCCGCCGCCTTCTTGAGGTATGCGATCGCATCCTTGAGGCTCGTGGCCTTGTGGTCCAGGTAACCCGTCGCTAGACGCTTGTCGATGCGGCTCTCGTCCACCTCCACCGCCAGGCAGTTCAAGCCTGCGAACACCGCGGCCAGGGGCTGGGCCCCACCCATGCCGCCCAAGCCGCCGGTGAGCAGCCACTTGCCCGATGCAGAACCCTTGTAATGCTGCCGCACCGCCTCGGCGAAGGTCTCATAGGTGCCCTGCACGATGCCCTGGGATCCGATGTAGATCCAGGAGCCGGCCGTCATCTGGCCGTACATCATGAGGCCTTTCTTATCCAGCTCGAAGAAGTGGTCCCAGTCGGCCCACTTGCCCACCAGGTTGGAGTTGGCCAGCAGTACGCGCGGCGCGCCGGCGTGGGTCTTGAACACCCCCACCGGACGGCCGGACTGGATCAGCAGGGTCTCATCGTCCTCCAGGCGCTTGAGGGTCGCCACGATGGCGTCGAAGCTCTCCCAGTCGCGGGCGGCACGGCCGATGCCGCCGTACACCACCAGTTCCTTGGGGTTCTCGGCCACCTGCGGGTCGAGGTTGTTATGCAGCATGCGCAGCGCGGCTTCCTGCTGCCAGCCCTTGCAGCTCAGCTTGGATCCGGTGGGCGCGCGGAGCTCGATGTCGCGGAAACGGGTGGCCACTCGATCATCCTGGTGCACAAAAAGACAGGGCCGGTATTGTACCCGGCCCTGTCTGGGTCATTGAACCTGAGGAGCATCAGCCGCCGCTGCTGCTGGCTCTCGTCTGGGTGTTGTTATTCTGGGCATTGCGTATCGCGTCCTGGGCGGCCTTCCGGCGCGCAGCCGCTTCCTCGGGGGTCATGCAGATGCGCTGTGGCAGCAGCGAGCCCAGCGGCTTGCTCTCCTCGCACACCAGCTTGGGCTTGGCAGGAGCAGCCTGGGCCGTCGCCGGGGCGGTGCCGCTGGCGGAAGCCGGGGCAACGCTGCTGCCGGCCGCAGGGGCGGGAGTCTCAGGATTGGAGGCGCAGGCCGCGATCCCGAGGGACAGGGCTAGGCCACAGGCGAGGGCGAACTTGGTCATGAGCGGTTTCTCCAGGCTTTTCAGGGCTTACGCCCATGGGGAATCTACTAAGTGAATAGTATTTTAGCCATCCAGCAGGCTTTTGCAAGGGGGGTGTACTAGATTTCTAGTAGCTGGTCTATACTCAGTCACAGCGCTGCCCCCGGGGCGGCACCTTGCCACAGGGAAATCCGACATGTCACCCAGACGGCCCGCCCCCGCCACCCAGGTCCCGGAACCCACCGAAGCGGAACTCGAAGTCCTGCGCGTGCTCTGGCAGCAGGGTGACTGCACCGTCCGCCAGGTCCACGAGGTGCTGGCGCAGGGCAACCCGGTTGCCTACACCACCGTGCTCACCACCCTGCAGATCATGCACCAGAAGGGCTTGGTCAAGCGCGACGCCTCCGAGCGTGCCCACGTCTACGCAGCCGCCCTCAGCCAGCGCAAGGCCCAGAAGCGCTTCCTCGGCAAGTTGCTGCACCGGGTGTTCGAGGATTCGGCTGCCGAGCTCGTCATGCAGGCGCTCGGTTCCGGCAAGCCGGCGAGCGCCGAAGAGCTGGCCATGATCCGGGCCAGGCTCAACGAACTGGAGGAGCAGCACAAATGAACACCCTCCTCGATACTCCCTTCGCCTACCACCTTGGATGGACGCTGTTGCACTTCCTCTGGCAGGGGCTGCTGGTGGCGGCGATCTATGCTTGCTTACGCAGCGTCATGGCTGATGCCTCGCCGCAAGCACGCTACGTGCTGAGCCTTGGCGCCCTGGCGCTGCTGGCGGTGCTGCCGCTCATCACATTCCTCTACCTCCTGGGAACGCCGGTGGAGGTGCACACGATCACCGGCTATGCCGCCGGCACCCATGCGGTCATGCCGCCCCAGAGCGCCACGTTCAGCGAGAGCCTGCGCGTCCTGCTGCATCCGCTGGTGCCGTGGACGGTGCCGGCCTGGAGCGCCGGCGTGGCGCTGCTCGGTTTCAAGTCCCTGGCCGGCTGGTATCAGGCGCGCATGCTGACGCGCCACGCTTCCCACGCCGCGCCCGACGCCTGGCAGGAGACCGTGGCCAGGCTGGCGGCCCAGGTGGGCGTGCGCGTGCGCATCCACCTCATGGTGACCGCGCGGGTCGCGGTGCCCTGCGTGGTGGGCTGGCTCAAGCCCGTCATCCTGCTGCCTCCTGCGGCGCTCACCGGCCTCACCACCCTGCAGTTGGAGATGGTGCTGGCCCATGAGCTGTCTCACATCCGACGCCACGACTACCTCGTGAACCTGCTGCAGGTGGCGGTGGAGACGCTGCTGTTCTACCACCCGGCGGTCCGCTGGATCTCCCGCGACGCGCGCCGCGAGCGCGAACTGTGCTGTGATGATTCGGCGGTGCATGCCTGCGGCGATGCGCTGCACTACGCGCACGCCCTCACCGACCTCGCGACCCTGCGCGCCGGCGACATGAGCCCGGCGCTGGGCATCAACGGCGGCGACCTGGCGCTGCGGGTGGAGAGGCTCATCACTCCGCACCATGCCGCCACCGCGCCCCGCCTCGCCAGCGTGATGCTGGCCTCGGCCCTATGCCTCAGTGGTTTCCTGGCACTGGCTTCGGCGCGTCACATGCCGATGCCGCTGCTGCAGGGCTTCACGCTGCCGATGCCTCAGCTGCTGCAGTCCTCCGCCTACCGCGAACCGGTGACGGTGCAGCGCGCGCTGCTGGCACCGACCCAGGCCCGCGCCGAACTGCCGGCCGCCGGCAGGCTGCCGCGGCTCGCCGGCAAGGGGAGCCTCACCCCAGCGCTCCTCGGTGAAGTGACCTCGCCGCCGGAGCCCTTGCAGGCCTCGGCGACGGCGGCGGCCGCCCCGATGGAACCGGTGGTCATCGGCGGTAAGTCCCTGGCTGCGACGCTGGTGGATGCGCGCGACCCGACGTTCGTCGCGAGCAAGCGCGCCGCAGCGCCCATCAAGGTCATCAACATGAACCACGCGGATGCGCCGGCGCCCAAGGGCGAGCATGAATACTGCGAGCCGCTCACCGGCTCGCGGGTCTGCAACTGACCCCGACCTGACGACTCAGACTGGAACGGCCCCTCTGGGGCCGTTTCTTTGAGACCATCTTAAAAGCCACTGCGCTCGGCGTGACTTAAGGTGGTTTCAGCAGAGCTTGCCCGACGCCTAGCCGACCCAGGCGCGGGCATTGCGGAACATCCGCATCCAGGGCGAGTCCTCACCCCACTCAGCCGGGTGCCAGGACATCTGCACGCTCCGGAACACCCGCTCCGGGTGCGGCATGAGCAGGGTCACGCGCCCGTCGGTGTTGGTGATGCCGGTGATGCCGAGCGGCGAGCCGTTGGGGTTCGCGGGATAGGCTTCCGTCACCCATTCGCGGTTGTCCACGAAGCGCAGCGCCACCCGTCCGCCGGCCAGGAGCTGCTGGGCCGCGTCGGGCCGGTCGAACAGCGCGCGGCCCTCGCCGTGGGCCGTGACGATGGGGATCACCGAACCCTGCATGCCGGCGAAGAACAGCGAGGGAGAATCCAACACCTCCACCAGCACGAGGCGCCCCTCGTACTGCTCGGAGGCATTGCGCACGAACTGCGGCCAGCCGGCGGTGCCGGGGATCAGGTCGGCGAGCGCCGCCATCATCTGGCAGCCGTTGCAGACGCCGAGGCCGAAGCTGTCGGCGCGATTGAAGAACTGGCTGAACTCCTCGCGGGCGCGCGGGTTGAACAGGATGGACTTGGCCCAGCCCTGGCCGGCGCCCAACACGTCGCCGTAGGAGAAGCCGCCGCAGGCCACCAGGCCCTTGAACTCGGCGAGCGCGACCCGCCCCTCCAGCACGTCGGTCATGTGAACGTCCTGGGCGGCGAAGCCGGCCCGGTCCAGGGCGGCCGCCATCTCCACCTGCCCGTTCACGCCCTGTTCGCGCAACACCGCCACCCGGGGCCGGGCGCCCTTGCCAATATAAGGAGCGGCTGGGTTCTCGGCGAGGTCGAAGCTTAGCTTGGCATGCAGGCCGGGATCGCCGGCATCCTGCTTCGCCTCCCATTCCCGTTGCGCGCCGGCAGGGTTGTCCCGCAGGCGCTGCATGTGGAAGGAGAGCTCGCTCCAGGCGCCGTGCAGCTCGGCGCAGGCCTCATCCAGCAGCGCCTCGCGCGCGCGGCTGATGACCATGCGGCCGTCATGGCGCGGCGCACCCAGGGCATGCACCAGGGCGCCAAGCCCATGGCGCTCGAATATCGCATGTACGCGTTGGGCGTCGCGACCGTGCACCTGCAGCACCGCGCCCGCCTCCTCGGCGAACAGTGCCGCCAGGGTGTCGCCGCCCAGGGCATCCAGGTGCAGGTCCACGCCGCAGTGGCCGGCGAAAGCCATCTCCGCCAGGGTCACGAACAGGCCGCCGTCGGAGCGGTCGTGGTAAGCGAGCAGGAGGCTCGCCGCCACCAACTCCTGTACCGCGGCGAAGAACCCGGCGATGAGCTTGGGATCGTCCACATCGGGAGCGGTATCGCCGCTCGCCCCGAACACCTGCGCGAGGCATGAACCGCCCAGGCGGTTCTTACCCTTGCCGAGATCCACCAACAGGAGCTGGGTGTCGGCGAGGGCAGCGTGCAGCTCGGGGGTCAGCGTACGGCGGATGTCCCGAACCGGGGCGAAGGCCGTCACCACCAGCGACAAGGGCGCCAGCATGGTGCGGGTGGCGCCATCCTGCTGCCATACCGTCTTCATGGAGAGGGAGTCTTTGCCCACCGGGATCGCGAGGTCCAGCGCCACGCACAGCTCGCTCACGGCCTCGACCGTGTCGTAGAGCGCGGCGTCTTCCCCCGGGTTTCCGCAGGCCGCCATCCAGTTCGCCGAGAGGCGGACCTTGGCGAGGGAACCGATGTCCGCGGCGGCGATGTTGGTGACCGCCTCCGCTACTGCCAGGCGGCCGGAGGCCGGCGCGTCGATGGTGGCGACCGGTGTACGCTCGCCCATGGCCATGGCCTCGCCGGCATAGCCTTCATAGCTCGCGGCGGTGACGGCGAGGTCGCTCACCGGCACCTGCCAGGGGCCGACCAAGGGGTCGCGGTGCACATGGCCGCCCACGGTGCGGTCGCCGATGGTGATGAGGAAGCCCTTGTCCGCCACCGCCGGCAGGCGCAGCACGCGGAACACCGCCTCGCGCAGTTCGATGCCCGAGGTGTCGAAGGCTTGGCGCGTCGCTGCCACGCGCTTCACGTCGCGCAGCATCTTGGGCGGCTTGCCAAGCAGCACCTCCATGGGCATGTCCACGGGCGGCTTGCCGAGCAGCGGATCCTGCACCTTGAGCTGGCGGTCGCCGGTGGCCTCGCCGATCACGGCATAGGGGCAGCGTTCGCGGGCACAGAGCTTCTCGAAGTCGGCGAGGCGCTCCGGCGCCACCGCCAGCACGTAGCGCTCCTGCGCCTCGTTGCACCACACCGCCATGGGCGACATGCCGGGTTCGTCGCTGGGCACACGGCGCAGGTCGAAGCGGCCGCCGCGGTGGCTGGCATCGATGATCTCAGGCACCGCGTTGGACAGGCCGCCGGCACCGACATCGTGGATGGAGAGGATCGGATTGTTGGCGCCCTGGGCCCAGCAGCGGTCGATGACCTCCTGGGCGCGGCGCTCCATCTCGGCGTTGTCGCGCTGCACCGAGGCGAAGTCCAGGTCCTCGGCGGACGCGCCGCTCGCCATGCTGGAGGCGGCGCCGCCGCCGAGACCGATGAGCATGGCGGGACCGCCCAGGACGATGATCTTGGCGCCCACCGGGATCTCGCATTTCTCCACGTGCGGCGCGCGGATGTTGCCCATGCCGCCCGCGATCATGATCGGCTTGTGGTAGCCACGCAGGGTGCCGCCCACCTCCTGCTCATAGCTGCGGAAGTAGCCTCCGAGGGCGGGACGGCCGAACTCGTTGTTGAAGGCCGCGGCGCCGATGGGGCCCTCGAGCATGATGTCGAGCGCCGAGACGATGCGTCCGGGTTTGCCGAAATCCTTCTCCCAGGGCTGGGTGAAGCCGGGGATGCGCAGGTTCGACACCGAGAAGCCGGTGAGACCGGCCTTGGGCTTGGCGCCGGTGCCGGTGGCGCCCTCGTCGCGGATCTCGCCGCCGGCACCCGTCGCCGCGCCGGCGAACGGCGCGATGGCGGTCGGGTGGTTGTGGGTCTCCACCTTCATGAGGATGTGGATGTCCTCCTGGTGGTAGGCGTATTCATCGTCCGCCGGGCGCGGGAAGAAACGCGCACCGCGGCTGCCCTCGATCACCGAGGCATTGTCCTTGTAGGCGGACAGTACGCCCTTGGGCGTGTGGGCATGGGTCTCCCGGATCATGTCGAACAGAGAGCGCGCCTGCTGCCGTCCGTCGATCACCCAGTCGCCGCGGAAGATCTTGTGGCGGCAGTGCTCGGAGTTGGCCTGGGCGAACATCATGAGCTCGGCGTCGCTGGGATTGCGGCCGAGGCGCTGGAAGCCTTCCACCAGGTAGTCGATCTCGTCCTCGGAGAGAGCGAAGCCGTAGTCACGGTTCGCGGCGGCCAGCGCCGGACGGCCGCCACCCATCACGTCCACGGTGTTGAGCGGCGCCGGCGCGGTCTGGGCGAACAGCTTCTGTGCCTCGTTCGCATCGAACAGCACCGACTGGGTCATGCGGTCATGCAGCATCGCGGTGGCCTGCTTGAGGGCATCCATCGCGAGGCTGCTGCCGTACAGATAGTAGGCGACGCCGCGCTCGATGCGGCGCACCTTCTGCAGGCCGCAGTTGCGGGCGATGTCTGTGGCCTTGCTGGCCCAGGGGGATACGGTGCCAAGGCGCGGCACCACCAGCACCAGGCTGCCCCCGGCCGGCACGTCGTGGTTCACGCCGTCGTTGAGCAGCCGCTCCAGCAGCGCGCGGTCGGAGGCGCCGGGCGTACCTTCGGCATCAACGAAGTAGAGGAACTGGGTTTCGAGACGGTCTATGCCGGGGACGCGTTTCTGCAGTTTCTCGAGCAGGATCCGGATGCGGAAAGTGGAGAGTGCCGGACCACCACGAAACTGAAGCATCTTCGATCCTGGAGGCGGGTGCGGAGCGGTATTTTACAGTAAAACCCGGACCCCCGCTCCAGCCCTCATAGAAGCGTAGCGAGCGCAGGCAGGGCGAGGCGCAGGGCGGCGAGGACCCGGAGCGTACTCTTCAGTACGTGAGGACTCCGAGCTGCCCCGCAACGAAGCCATGCCAAGCGCAGTAGCTTCTATGAGGGCCTAGGAAATCTCGCGCCATTCCAAGCCGTACTCCTGGTCTGCTATCCCTATCCACTCCTCATCGCAATCCATCGCCTCGGCAAGAGCCGTCCTGGCCAGTTCAGGCTTGTTGTTCTTCTCGGAGAGGTGCGCCGCCACCAGATGCTGCAGCCATTGCTTGTCGAGCCCGCGCAAGAGGTCCGCCGCCTGAGCGTTGCTGAGGTGGCCCAAGGGCCCCCCTACCCGGTGCTTCAGGGAAGGCGGATAGGGCCCGTCCTCCAGCATGTCCCGGTCGTGGTTGCACTCCAGCAGCAAGGCCGCGCAACCGCTGAACATGCGCTTGATGTGGGGCGTCACGCTGCCCACGTCCGTGAGCAGGCCGAAGCGGTGCGCGCCGCCGTCGAACAGGAACTGCACCGGTTCGCGCGCGTCGTGGGGTACCGTCACCGGCGTGACCTCGATCTCGCCGATGACCAGCTTGGCGTGGCTGTCGAAGGGCTCGGCAGCAGCGAAGCCGAGCTTGAGGCAGGCCTGGCGGGTGCCAGCGGTGCAACGCACCGGGATACCATGGCGCGCGGCGAAGCGCATCACGCCGGAGGCGTGGTCGCTGTGCTCGTGAGTCACCAGGATCGCCGCCAGGGACGTGGGCTCGACGCCGCAGCGGGCAAGGCGCAACTCCGTCTCGGCGATGGAGAAGCCGCAATCCACCATGAGGATGGTGTCTCCGGCCTGGATGAGGGTGGCGTTACCGCGGCTGCCGCTGCCCAGGGAGGCGAAGCGCACGCCTTATTTCTTTCCCGGGGTGTAGAGAGGCACCGGGAACGGAGTGACGTTGGTCCCGCCTTCCACCGCGGTGATCTTGGCGGTGCCCTCGCGGGCCACCTCATCGATGCGCACCACCGAGTGCATGGGGATGTAGCTCTTCTTCACGCCCTCGAATTCGGTCTTGAGGCGCTCCTCGCCCGGGTCCACCACCACCCCGCCGCGTTCGCCGAACACCAGCTGCTCGATCTCGATGAAACCCCAGAAGCCTTCCTGGCTCACTTTGCGGGCATAGACCTCATAGAGCTTGCCCTGGCTCATGAAGATGACTTTGTAGATGTGGCGTGGGGGCATGGCGTGGATACCGTGGATTCTGCCGCGAATTTTACCCAAGACCCCGCGAAGCCGCCATGAGAAGGCTGCCCAAACCCGGCAAGTCCTGTAAAATACGCGCCTCCTGGAGAGGTACCGAAGCGGTCACAACGGCACCGACTCGAAATCGGTTGGGGGCTAAACGCCCCACGTGGGTTCGAATCCCACCCTCTCCGCCAGACCAAACGAAAAGGCCCCCTGTTTCAGGGGGCCTTTTTTGTTTGGTGATGAGGGCGGATTCGAACCACGTAGATATCGGCTGGTTCGACAAAATCGCCGGGAGCGATTTTGAACCGCGCGCAGCGCGGGCCCGAAGGGCGGCGGGAGGGACAGCCCGCCGTAATCCCACCCTCTCCGCCATACAAACGAAGGCCCCTCGCGGGGCCTTTTCCGTCTCAGCGCTTACGCGCGAAGAACTGTCTCAAGAGGCCTCCGCACTCCTCCGCCAGCACACCACCCGCCACATCCAGGCGGTGGTTGAGCTTGTCAGTGCGGGTCAGGTCGAACACCGAACCGGCGGCGCCGGTCTTGGGATCGGCAGCGCCATACACGAGGCGCGCGACCCGCGCGTGGACCATGGCACCGGCGCACATGGCGCAGGGTTCCAGTGTCACGTACAGGGTAGTGCCAGTGAGCCGGTAGTTCTCCGCCATATGGGCAGCGGCGCGCAGCGCCATCACCTCGGCGTGGGCAGTGGGGTCATGGGTGCCGATGGGCTGGTTCCAGCCGGAGCCGAGCAGCACCCCATCCTTCACCACCAAGGCGCCCACCGGAACTTCGCCCGCGGCTCCCGCCTGGCGAGCGAGCGACAATGCCTCGCGCATCCACTTCTCGTCTTCGGTGCTCATACCTTCGGTCCCGGGTCGAGGGGAATATCATAGGGCACAGTCCGGTCTTACGGGGCCGGGATACCCCTACGGTATAATGAATCCCGAAGCAGGCTGTGTCCCAACCACAACTCGAATCGGCCTGCCGGTGACCGCAACAGGGTGCGGCCGGGCAGCCGGAACGGGGACAGCCATGTCTTTGCTTGAACGCCAACCCTATCTCGACGTGCTTGTCTCGTCCCTCGAGCGCTGCGGGATGGGCACGGGCCACGTGGTGCTGATCGCCGGCGAAGCCGGCATGGGCAAGACCTCGCTAATGCGCGAGTTCGCCGCGCAGCAGGCCAAGTCGGCGCGGGTGCTATGGGGCGGTTGCGAAGCCCTGTTCACACCTCACCCGTTGGCACCGCTCCATGACATCGCCCTGCAGATAGACGCAGGTTTCGCCGCCGCCATCGCCGCCGCCTCAAACCGGCATGAGATCTTCAACGTCACCCTCGACCGCCTCTCTCGCATGCCGCCGTCCACGGTGGTGGTTATCGAGGACGCCCATTGGGCCGACGAGGCGACCCTCGACCTCATCAAGTTCCTCGGCCGCCGTCTGCAGCGGCTCGGCATCCTGTTGGTGATCAGTTATCGGGATGACGAGGTGACGGACAAGCATCCGTTGCGCTCGGTACTGGGGGACCTGCCACACAAGGCCGTGAGCCGCATCCGCCTGCCGCCACTCAGCGAAGGTGCCGTCGGCTCCCTGGCAGAGGCGGCCGGCCGCCCCGCCGCGGGCTTGCACGAGCTGACCGGCGGGAACGCCTTCTTCGTGACCGAGGTGCTCGCCACTTCGACGGAGGATATCCCCTCGACCGTGCGTGACGCGGCCATGGCGCGCATCGCGCGACTGCCCGAGGCGGCCCGGCGCATCGCCCACATGATCGCGATCGTGCCCGGCAAGACCGAACGCTGGCTTATGGATGCGACCATCACGCCACAGAGGGAAGCGCTCCAGGAGTGCCTGGGGGTGGGCATGGTGGCGCATCCGGATTACTCGATGAGTTTCCGCCACGAACTGGCGCGTCGCGCGGTGGAGGACAACATCGCGCCCGATGAACGCCGGGAGCTGCACGCGACGGTGTTGGCCGCCCTGCTCGCTCAAGGCGAAGGCAAGGTCGCGGTGGGCCGGCTGGTGCATCATGCAGACCAGGCGGCAGATGAGGTTGCGGTGCTGCGCTTCGCACCCGCGGCAGCCGCGGATGCCGCCGCGGTGGGCGCTCACCGCGATGCGGCCGCCTACCTGAAGGTAGCGTTGCGTCATGGCGAGACGCTGGACGACGCGCGGCGCGCGCAACTGCTGGACCGCTACTCCTATGAGTGCTACCTCATCGACCGTATACCCGAGGCGATCCAGGCCCGCACCGCCGCGCTGGAACTGTGGCGAAAGCTCGATGCGCGTCTCAAGGAGGGCGACGACCTGCGCTGGCTGTCACGCATCACCTGGTACGGTGGCCAGAAACAGGTAGCGGAAGCATACGCCCGCCAGGCGGTGGCCTTGCTGGAGAGACTCCCGCCCGGCCGCGAACTGGCCATGGCCTACAGTAACGTCGCCCAGCTCTACATGCTGTCCTCGGAGATGGAGCAATCCCTGCTGTGGGGACGCAAGGCGCTGGAGCTCGCGACTGCCCTGGGCGAGACCGAGATCCAGATCCATGCCCTCGGCAACGTCGGCGCCGTGAAACTCCTGGCGGACGGTGCATCCGGACACGAGGAGCTGGAACGCTCCATGCAGATGGCCAAGGCCGGCGGGTTCGAGGAGCACGCCTCGCGTGCCTACACCAACCTCGGCACCGCCTACCTGCGCACCCGCAACCTGCCGCTGGCCATGAAGTACCTCGATGCCGGCATCGCCTACTGCGAGGAACGGGACCTGGACTCCTGGACCCGCTACATGAAGGCCCAGCGCTCCGACGCGCTGCTGGGACTCGGCCGCTGGGACGAAGCTGCCGATGATGCGGCCTCGGTGCTCAAGCACGCGGCGGCAGCGGCCATCATCCGCATACCGGCGCTGGTGACACTCGGCCAGCTGCGCGCCCGGCGCGGCGACCCCGACATGGACAGCCCGCTCGACGAAGCCTACCGGCTGGCGGTGCCGACCGGGGAGTTGCAGCGCCTGGGACCGGTGATGGCGGCCCGCGCCGAGGTGGCCTGGCTGCAGGGCACCACCAGCGAGGAACTGCTGCAGGAGCTCGAACGCACCTACGAGATGAGCCTGGGGCTCGCCGATCCCTGGGCCCAGGGAGAACTCGCGTTCTGGCTGTGGCGCAACAGCCGGCTTGGACGCAAGCCGCCCGCCAATGCAGGCGCGCCCTACTTGATGCAGATGCAGGGAGACTGGCGCGGTGCCGCCGAAGCCTGGCGGGCCATCGGCTTGCCCTATGAGCAGGCCATGGCGCTCGCGGACGCCAAGGAAGAGATGCCGTTGCGGGAGGCTCTCACCATCTTCGAACGGCTCGGCGCGAACCCGATGGCGGGGCAGGTGAAACGCCGGCTGCGCGCCAGCGGCGTGCGCGGCATCCCGCGCGGCGCCCAGGAGCGCACCCGCCAGAACCCGGGCGGCATGACCAACCGGGAGATCAAGGTGCTGGCGCTGGTGGCGGAGGGGCTGCGCAATGCCGAGATCGCCCGCCGCCTGTTCCTGTCCGAGAAGACCGTGGGGCACCACGTCTCCTCTGTGCTGGCGAAGCTCGGGGCCAAGTCCCGCGGGGAGGCCGTCGCCACCGCGGCGCGCTTGGGCCTGGTGCTGCCGCCGGAGCCCAGTAAATAGGGAGAAATCCCGATGTCCCCCTTGCCCTGCCCGCCTATCCTGCCCAGCGTCGGAACAAGCCGATGACGGTCTGTAAGGAGATGGCCCATGCCTCGCTACGTGGTGGAGCGCGATTTCGCCTCCGGAGTCCCCATCCCTGACGGCGGCGAGGAAGGTTCCCGGCTCTGCCTCCTGGTAGTGGAGAACAACGCCAGCGACGAGGTCACCTGGGTCCATTCCTACGTGAGCCGCGACAAGAAGAAGAGCTTCGACATCTACGACGCGCCCACGCCGGAGGCGATCCGCCGGGTCGCCATCAAGAACAGCCTGCCCGTGAACCATATCACCGAGGTGATGGTGTTGGACCCCTATTTTTACCGCTGACGAGATACCGGAGTCAGCGCGCCATGGCGGGGCTACACTCCTCTCCGCCATGGCGTCTTTTTACCCCTGCCGGCCCTCGCGACAGCGAAAAATGGGGGGTTCTCCCGATGTCGGGCCGCCAAGCCGGACCTAACCTCCCAGCGTCGGATACCGACGCCTGATAAGGAGAGGACGCGTATGCACCCCCAGCTGCCGGACTCCGGTTTCAACACCGCCATCCAAGCGACTCCCAGCGAGGAGCACACCGAGATCTGCTGCCGCGTGGTGGAAGGTGGCCACACCGGGGAACTGCTCTGGCTATATCCGCATGCCAAGGCGGGGAACGGTGCGGTGTGCAGTTTCTTCGCCCGGCTGCTTGATCGATAACCCGCCCACAACGAGTGGAGTAATCCCATGGGAATCATCGTCTTCTTGTACGGCCTCCTCTGTTATTCGATCGGCGTCGCAGCGCTGCTGTACGCCATCTTGTTCACCGGTAACCTGTGGGTACCGAAGAGCGTGGATTCAGTCCCCGAGACGGGCATGCCTGCGGCACTGGTGATAGATCTCTGCCTGCTCGCGCTGTTCGCCTTCCAGCACAGCGTGATGGCGCGTCCCGGCTTCAAGAAGGTCTGGACCCGGGTCGTCCCCACTGCCATGGAGCGCAGCACCTACGTGCTGGCCTCTGGCGTGGTGCTTGGACTCTTGTGCTGCCAGTGGCAGCCGATCCCGGGCACCGTGTGGAGTGTGGCGAACCCCATAGGCCGGCTGATACTGCAGGCGGGGTTCTGGCTTGGCTGGGTGATCCTGCTCAGCTCGACGTTCATGATCAACCACTTCGACCTGTTCGGCCTGCGCCAGGTGTACCTGCGGCTCAAGAGCGCGCCCTACACGCCGGTGCCGTTCGTGCAGGTGGCTTTCTACCGGTTCATCCGCCATCCCATCATGCTCGGGATCCTGATCGGATTCTGGTCCACCCCCGACATGAGCCTGGGTCACCTGGTGCTGGCCGGCGCCAGCACCGGCTACATCTTCCTCGGCATCTTCCTGGAGGAGCGCGACCTGCGGCGCGAGCACGGTGCGACTTACGAGCACTACCGGCGCAGCACCTCGATGCTGCTGCCGCTGCCGCGCAAGCCATCCTGACGCAGGAACAAGCGAGCCGTGGCGGAGCGATCCGCCACGGCTCGCTTCCGCGAGGGAATAATCGACGAGTCACATCCGTCTAGGCATGCGGTACACGATGCAAGGAACAACCAATGCCCCGCTACTTGGTGGAGCACGATTTCAGCCAAGTTTCCGACAGTCGTGCCGGCATCGGCATTGGGCGCGGTGGACAGGTCACCTGGTTGCGCGTCTATATGAGCGCCGACCGGAGCAAGGGCTTCTGCGTCTATGATGCGCCGTCGGCGGATGCGATACGCGAGCTGGCGTCGCTGAACAACCTGCCGGTGCATCAGATCACGGAAGTGGAGACGATGAGCTGGGACCCGCGCTGGGCCCCGTGAGGCTCACTCCCACTCGATGGTGGCTGGCGGCTTGCCGCTGATGTCATAGACCACCCGCGAGATGCCCTTGGTCTCATTGATGATGCGCCGGGAGACGTGGTCCAGGAACTCATAGGGCAAGTGCGCCCAGCGGGCGGACATGAAGTCGATGGTCTCCACGGCCCGCAGCGCCACGACGTACTCGTACCGCCGGCCGTCCCCCTGAACGCCCACGGACTTCACCGGCAGGAACACCGCGAAGGCCTGGCTCACCTTGTCATAGAGCGCCGCCTTGCGCAGCTCTTCCATGTAGATGTGGTCGGCCTTGCGCAGCAGGTCGGCGTATTCCTTCTTCACCTCTCCCAGGATGCGCACGCCCAGGCCGGGGCCCGGGAAGGGGTGCCGGTACACCATCTCGTGGGGCAGGCCCAGTTCCACTCCGATCTTGCGCACTTCATCCTTGAACAGTTCCCGCAGCGGCTCCACGAGCCCGAGGCGCATGCCTTCCGGCAGCCCGCCCACGTTGTGGTGGGACTTGATGACGTGAGCCTTGCCGCTGGCGGCGGCAGACTCGATCACGTCCGGGTAGATGGTGCCCTGGGCCAGCCAGCGGGCATCCTGGATCTTCGCGGATTCCTCCTCGAACACCTCCACGAACAGCCGGCCGATGGTCTTGCGCTTCTGTTCCGGGTCGGTGACGCCGGCCAGCGCCTTCAGGAAGCGGGCCTCTGCGTCCACCCGGATCACCTTCACGCCCATGTGCCTGGCGAAAGTCTCCATCACCTGGTCACCTTCGTGCAGGCGCAGGAGGCCCGTATCCACGAACACGCAGGTGAGCTGCTTGCCGATGGCCTTGTGCAGCAGCGCCGCCACCACGGAGGAGTCCACGCCGCCGGAAAGGCCTAGCAGCACGTGATCCTTGCCTACCTGGGTGCGCACAGCAGCCACGCGGTCCTCGATGATGCTGCCGGAGTTCCACAGGGCCTTGCAGCCGCAGAGCTCCAGCACGAAGCGCGAGAGGATCGCGCCACCCTGCAGGGTCTGGGTCACCTCCGGGTGGAACTGCACGCCGTAGAAGCGGCGCGCCTCGTCGGCCATGGCGGCGCAGGAGGCATCCTGCGAGAGGCCGGTGCGCACGAAGCCCGGCGGCAGCTCGGTGACGGAGTCGCCGTGGTTCATCATCACGTGCAACAGCGGCTTGCCGTCGCGGTGCCCGTCATCGATGCCGTCCAGGAGGCGCGACGGCGCCGTGACGGTCATGTTCTCCATGCCGAACTCACGGTGGGTGCCGGGGAGCACCTTGCCGCCGAGCTGGGCCGCCATGTCCTGCATGCCGTAGCAGATGCCCAGCACCGGCACGCCGAGCTCGAACACCGCCCTGGATGCCTTGGGCACCGCATCGCCGACCACCGACTCGGGACCGCCGGAGAGGATGACGCCCTTGGGAGAGAACGTGCGTAGCGCCTCGTCGCCGATGTCCGGCAGGTGCACCTCGCAGAACACGCCGATCTCCCGTACCCGGCGCGCGATGAGCTGGGTCCACTGGGAACCGAAGTCCAGGATCAGGATGCGGTCGCTGTGTATGTTCTGCTGGCTCAAGTTCCCGTCTCCCTAATAGCCGGAAGGCCGCTGGGCGGCCTTCCTTGTCTTCATTCGCTGCGGTAGTTCGGTGCTTCCTTGGTGATGGTCACGTCATGGACGTGGCTCTCGCGCATGCCGGCACCGGTGATGCGCACGAACTCAGGCAGGGTACGCATGGTCTCGATGTCCTTGGAGCCGGTGTAGCCCATGCTGGAGCGCAGACCGCCCATGAGCTGGTGCACGATCGCCACCAGTGAGCCCTTATAGGGCACGCGGCCTTCGATGCCTTCCGGCACCAGCTTCTCGACCTCTTCGGTCGGGTCCTGGAAGTAGCGGTCAGCCGAGCCCTGCTTCTGGGACATGGCGCCCAGGGAGCCCATGCCCCGGTATGACTTGTAGGAGCGGCCTTGGTACAGCTCCACCTCGCCGGGGGCCTCCTCGGTGCCGGCGAACATGCCGCCGATCATGACCGCGTAGGCGCCGGCCACGATGGCCTTGGCCACGTCGCCCGAGTAGCGGATGCCGCCGTCGGCGATGAGCGGCACGCCGCTCTTGGCGAGAGCCTCGGCCACGTTGGCGACCGCGGAGATCTGGGGCACGCCCACGCCGGCCACGATGCGGGTGGTGCAGATGGAGCCAGGGCCGATGCCGACCTTGACGCCGTCGGCGCCCGCCTCCACCAGCGCCTTGGCGGCGGCGGCGGTGACGATGTTGCCGCCGATGACCTGCAGGTCCTGGTACTTCTTCTTGATCATGCGCACCCGGTCCAGCACGCCCTTGCTGTGGCCGTGGGAGGTGTCCACCACGATGACATCGACGCCCGCCTCCACCAGCGCGGCGACGCGCTCCTCGGTCTCGGCGCCGGTACCCACCGCCGCGCCCACGCGCAGGCGGCCGTGCTCGTCCTTGCAGGCGTGCGGATAGTCCTTCGCCTTCTGGATATCCTTGACGGTGATCATGCCGCGCAGCTGGAACTTGCCGTCCACCACCAGCACCTTCTCGATGCGGTACTTGTGCAGCTTGGCGAGCACCTCCTCCTTGTCGGCGCCCTCCTGCACGGTGACCAGGCGGTCCTTGCCGGTCATGATCTTGGAGACTGGCTCGCCGTAGCGGGTCTCGAAGCGCAGATCGCGGCTGGTGACGATGCCGACCAGCTGCTGCCCCTCCACCACCGGCACGCCGGAGATGTCGTGGGCCCGGGTGAGCTTCATCACCTCGCCGATGGTGGTGCCGGGAGTGACGGTGAAGGGATCCTTGATGACGCCGCTCTCGAACTTCTTGACCATGCGCACCTGGCGCCCCTGCTCCTCGGCGGTCATGTTCTTGTGGATGATGCCGATGCCGCCTTCCTGGGCCAGGCTGATGGCCAGCCGCGCCTCGGTCACCGTATCCATGGCGGCCGAAAGCAGCGGGATGTTGAGCGTGATATGTCGCGTGAGGCGAGTGGAGAGGTCCACGTCGCGGGGCAGCACTTCGGAGTAGGCGGGGACCAGGAGGACGTCGTCGAAGGTGAGGGCTTCCTGGACGATACGCATGCGGGCTCCGGGCTGCGTGGCGGTAAATCGCGGGATTATAAACTTTTCCCCCACCCCGGGTAAAATCCCCCGTGACCCCGCCTTGGTATCATGGGCCATGGCGAGCACCCCGGAAGCCGATCTCTTCACCCCCGTGCGCAAGGTCTTCAGCGTCTCCGAGCTCAACCGCGCCGTGCGCGGCCTGCTGGAGGGCGGTTTCCCGCTCTTGTGGGTGGAGGGCGAGGTCTCCAACCTGGCGCAGCCCGGCTCCGGCCACCTCTACTTCTCCCTCAAGGACCCCCAAGCCCAGTTGCGCTGCGCCCTGTTCAGCGGCCGCGGCCGGCTGCTGCGCTTCAAGCCCGCCAACGGCATGAAGGTGCTGGCGCGCGGCCGCGTCGGCCTCTACGAACCGCGCGGCGACTACCAGTTCATCGTCGAGCATCTGGAGGAAGCCGGCCACGGCGCCCTGCAGCGGGCCTTCGAGGAACTCAAGCGCAAACTCGCGGCGGAAGGGCTGTTCGACGCAGCACTCAAGCGTCCCCTGCCGCGCGTCCCGCGCCGCATCGGCGTAGTGACCTCGCCCACCGGCGCGGCCCTGCGCGACATCCTGAGCGTGATCCGCCGCCGCTATCCGCTGGCTGGAGTCGTGTTGTACCCCGTGCCGGTACAAGGCGAAGGCGCCGCCCAGAAGATCGCCGCCATGCTTGGACAGGCCTCTGCCCGCGCCGAGTGTGACGTGCTGATCCTGGCCCGGGGCGGCGGCTCGCTCGAGGACCTCTGGGCATTCAATGAAGAGCCGGTCGCCCGCGCCATCCGCGCCTCGGCCCTCCCCGTGGTCAGCGGCGTGGGCCACGAGATCGACTTCACCATCGCGGACTTCGCCGCCGATGTCCGCGCGCCCACCCCCACCGGCGCCGCCGAGCTCGTGACGCCGGACCGGGCCGACTGGGAACACCGCCTGCTGCAGCAGGCGCTCCGGGTGGAGCAGGCGCAGTTGCGCGTGCTGGCGGAACTGCGCCGGCGTATGGACTGGTGCAACGCGCGGCTCATCCAGCTGCACCCCCGCCGCGTACTGCGGGACAGGGCGCAGCGCCTGGATGAACTGCACCTGCGCCTCGGCCGCTGCATGCGCGCGCAGCTCAAGCATGATCACGCCCGCCTCGGGCATCTCGCCGCCTCGCTGCGGGAGCACAGCCCGCTAAAGCGCCTTCACCGCGCCTCGGACCGGCTCACGGCCCTCGGCGTGCAGCTGCAATCCGCCGCACGAGGGCACCTCACCCGCACCGGGAACCGCCTCGCGCTGGCGCTGCGGACGCTGGACGCCGTGAGTCCCCTGGCCACGCTGAACCGCGGCTATGCCATAGTCAGCGATGCCGCCAGCGGCGCCATGGTCGGCCATATCGGCGCAGTGCGTCCGGGCCAGACGGTGCATGCCCGCCTCGCGGATGGCAGCCTGCTGGCCGAAGTGAAGGAGACGCGCCGCGAGGACAAGAAGCCATGAAGCGCGTGCTCACCTTGCTGGCACTCTTGTTTTCACCGGTGGGTGTCTTGGCGGCAGCGCCCTTCCCGCTGGACGACGCGGTGCCGGGCGGTGTCGCGGTGGTAGAGCTCCCGGAGAGCGCGGCCACTCCCCAGGTGGAGTACTCAGGACAGCGGATGATGGTGGTGCGCCACGCCGGCCACTGGTACGCGCTGGTGGGCTTGAGTCTCGATACCGTGCCCGGCGAGAAGGCGTTGGACATACTGGTGGCGGGCGACGCCACACTGCACGTGGCCTTCAGCGTGATGCCCAAGAGCTACCCTGAGCAGGCGCTCACCATCGCCGACCCGCAGATGGTCAACCCCAGCCCGGAACAGCTCGCGCGCATCGACAAGGAACAGCAGCGCATGGCCAAGGTCATGGGCCAATGGCGCAAGACCCCCCGCCCCGGAATCAGCTTCGTGTGGCCCGTGAAGGGACCGGAGACCTCCGCGTTCGGCCTGCGCCGCGTACTGAACGGCGAGCCGCGCAGCCCCCACAGCGGCATCGACATCGGCGCGCCTGCCGGAACACCGGCGCTGGCGCCGGCGGATGCGGTGGTGGCAGACATCGGCAACTACTACTACTGCGGCAAAACCCTGACCCTGGACATGGGGCAGGGATTGTTCAGCGTCTACTGCCACCTGAGCCGCATCAAGGTGAACGTGGGGCAGAAGGTGAAACGTGGACAGCTGGTGGGCAAGGTCGGCGCCACCGGACGCACCACCGGGCCGAACCTGCACTGGACCGTCCGTCTCAACGAGGTGCCGGTGGATCCGCACGTGTTCCTGGGGAAAAACTCACCCACCCCGCCGCCGGTCACGCCACCTCCGCCTGCGACGATGCTCCCTCCCGCCCAGGCCACGGCGCCTGCCGCGACATCTTCCGCTGCTCCGCCCATGGCGACGCGTGCGGCGCCCGCCGCCGCTACCGGGTCCGTCACGCCGCTATGAAGGTCAGACGTTGTAGCTGAGGGGTTTGCTGTTGCGCTGGAACCAGTCGCCTTCGACCGGCTCGAACACGTGGCAGGCCTTCATCTCACCGCCATAGATGTGCAGCGAGACGGCACTCTGGTCGGAAAGCGGATTGCGGATCAGATGATATTCATGGGGCGGGATCAGACAACCGGCTGAGCCGGTGCCGGCCTGCACCGTGCCGCAATATTCGAAGCGGAAGCGCTCGCCCTGGCGTTCGGCGATCTCGAACTGCTGCACTTCGATCTGTCCGCGCCATACGCCTTCCACGCACCACATGCCGGCGTGATCGTGGATCAGGGTGCCCTGCCCCGGACCCCAGGTCATGGCCACCACGGTGTAGCCAAGGTCCTCGCTGCGGTACAGGAGACGCCGGGCATAGCTCTCCTTGCAGGGCGAGCACAGGCCGGACGGCAGGTCCACGCTCTTGTCGCGGAACATCTCGCACAGAACGTCCTTGATCGCATGGGTGGTCTTGCGCGGGTCGGCACGGCGCACCGCCTCGTCGAGCAGCGGGATCAGGCGGTGCGAACCTTGGAAGTCGACGGCGCTCACAGTGTCTCCAGGAAATCGCCGATGGCGGGGCGGAAGCGCTCCATGTCCACCAGGAAGGAATCATGGCCCTGCTTGGATGCCAGCTCCAGGAAGCGGGTGTCCGCGCCGGAGCGGCGCAGGCTCTCCGCCAGTGCCCGTTGCTGGTGCAGGGGGAACAGGATGTCGCTGTCCACGCCGATCACCAGAGCCTGCTGGAGGCGCAGGCGCTGCAGCGCCTTGTCCACGCTGCCGCCGTGCTCGGCCACGTCGAACAGGTCCATGGCGCGGGACAGGTACAGGTAGCAGTTGGGGTCGAAGGCGCCGATGAAGGACTGGGCGCGGGACTCGAGGTAGGCCTCGATCTCGAACTCGACTCCGAAGGCGTCGATGCCGGCGTCCTTGGCACGCTCGCGGCCGAAGCGCTCGGACCATTCGCGGGCGGAACGGTAGGAGATCATGCCGAGCTTGCGCGCGAGCCGCATGCCTTCGCGCGGACCCTCGCCCGGCGCATAGTGCCCGCCGGCCCAGGCGCCGTCGGTGCGGATCAGCTCGCGTTGCAGCGAGCGCACTGCGATCGAGAAGGGTTCCGAATGGGTTGCGGAGGAGATGCTGACCAGCACGCCCACCTCGCCCGGATACATGATCGTGTAGGCGAGCGCGCTCATGCCGCCCATGGAGGGTCCCATCACCACGCGCACCCGCGGGATGCCGAGCGCCGCCAGGAGGCCGTGGGCCGCGGAGGCCACGTCCTCGATGGTGAGCTTGGGGAAGGCGGGACCATAGGGCTTACCGGTGCGCGGATCCGTAGATGCGGGACCCGTGGAACCGTAACAGCTGCCGAGGGAGTTCACGCAGATGACGTGGAAACGGTCGGTATCGATGGACTTGCCCGGCCCGAGCATCTCCTCCCACCAGCCCGTCGATGGGTCCTCGCCGCTCGAGGCGGCGTGGGCCGAGGGCGAGAGGCCGGTGAACAGCAGCAGCACGTTGTCCTTGGCCGCGCTGAGCCTGCCCCAGGCCTCGTAGGCCACCTGCACTTCGTCGAGCTCGCCGCCCAGGCGCATGCGGAAACGGCCGGGCAGCGTCACGAGACGCCTTGCGCCGGCGGTGGCCGGCGCGGGACTCTGGCTGTGCAGCGTGAGGTGGGGCTTCATATGCCTATTTTACCAGCAGCCAGAGCCCAGTGAGGCCGCCCGCCAGCAGCAGAAAAGGCAGCGACCAGGCATGGAACCCCCCCAGGCTGCCGTGGCGGCCCGCCAGGCGGAGCGCGATGAGGTTCGCCAGGGAGCCCACGATGAAACCGAATCCACCCATGTCCGTGGCCCACGCCAGGACGCGCCAGTCACCGGAATAGCTGGAGAGCAGGAGCGTGGCCGGTACGTTGCTGATGGCCTGGGAAAGCCCCACGCCCATGAGATAGAGGGCCGGGGCGTGTCCCAGGTCCGCCCTGTGGAGCATGCCCGCCACCCATGGCAATCCCGCCATCAGGCGCAAGTCCACGAACATCAGCACGAACACCAGTAGCAGCGGCCAATCCAGACGCAGCAACACGCCGCGGAAGCAGAGCAGGAACAGCCCGGCGACCGCCGCCAGGGCCGGCAGGGCGTAGTGGAAATCCGCACACGCCACGAACGGCACGAACAGCGCAGCCGACACGGCAAGCAGCGGCCGGTGCACCGTGATGTCCGTGCCCTCCGCCTGCAGGCGCACCGGCTGCGGCCGGAAGCCCCACAACGTGAATCCGAGCAGGCAGGTCGACGCGATGAGCGTGGGCACCGCCATGACCGCGATGAAATCCAGGAAGCGGGTGCCGGAGGACTGCCACAGGAAGATGTTCTGCGGGTTGCCGATGGGCGTGAGCATGGAACCGGTGTTGACCGCCAACGCCTCGAAGGTCACCAGCCGCGTCAGCGGCAGTTCGGCGAAACGGCCCAGGCTTAAGGTGAGCGGCACCACGATGAACAGCGCAATGTCGTTGGTGAGCACGGCACTCAGCAGCCCCGAGCTGCCCACCAGCACCAGGGCCAATGCGCGCTCGTCCTGCACCAGCCCGGTGATGCGCCAAGCGAGCCGTTGCAGGAAGCCGCTGGCTTCGATGCCGGTGGTGAGCAGCAACATGCCCCCCAGTGTCGCCACCGTGGGCCAATCCACCAGCCGCGGGTAACTGGGGATGCCGGCGGGGTTCAGCGCACTCAGGAGCAACAACGCGGCCACGAGCGTCCACAACAGGACGTCCCCGCGCAGGCTGTAGCCGGGCTGACTCAAGGCTGCTTGTAGATGACGCCGTCCTTCATGACGAAGGCGGGATGAGCGAGCACGCCGATGTCCGCGGTGGGGTCGCCCGGCACCGCCACGAGGTCGGCGAACGCGCCGGGGGCTATGCGGCCCAAGTCCTTCTCGTGTCCCAGGATCTTTGCGTCCACCGCAGTGGCGGCGAGCAGCGCCTGCGCGGGCGTCATGCCGTCCCGCACCAGCCATTCCAGTTCCCGGTAATTGGTGCCATGGGCATATACCCCCACATCGCTGCCACAGCCCACCGTGACGCCGGCCTTGAGCGCGAGCCCCAGCGCATGGGCGGCATCCTGCATGCTCGGGCTCGCCGGGGTCTTGCCGGGCACGTAACCCTGGAAGTACTGAGAGTAGGCCTCCTCTGCTGTGAGGGTAGGGAGGTAGGCCACGTGATGCTCGGCCATGAGCTTGAACACCTCGGCAGTGCCGCCGTAACCGTGCTCGATGGTATCCACGCCCGCCAACGCGGCGCGGCGCATGCCTTCGGCAGTGGTGGCGTGGGCCGCCACCGGCCGGCCCAGGGAATGGGCTGCCTGCACCAAGGCGTCCAACTCCTCCTGGCTGAAGGTCGGCACGGTGGCCCCGTCCGGCCCGCAGCGGTAGTCCGCATACACCTTGATCCAGTCGGCGCCGTGGCCGGCCTGGGTCCGCACCGCCTCGAGGATCGCGGGCACGCCGCTCACCGCCTCGGCACCCTGGGGCAGCGCGAGATCGTCGCGGAAGCCGCGCGGGCCTGGACCGTAACAGCCGCTCGCCACGATGGCGCGAGTCGCCACCCACAGGCGCGGTCCCGGGACGAGCCCTTCGGCGATGGCGCGCTTCAAGGAGAGATCGGCGTAGCCGGCGCCCTCGGTGCCCAAGTCCCGCAAGGTGGTGAAGCCGGCCATGAGCGTGGCCTCGGCGTGCTTAACCGCCTGGATGGTGCGGTAGGCCTCCGGCTCCTTGAGCACCTGGTCGTTCCAGAGGGTCTCGTCATAAGGGTGCAGGAACAGGTGCGAATGGATATCCATGAGCCCCGGCAGCAGCGTCATGCCGGGGAGCTCCACGATGCGCCCTCCCGCCGGCACCGCAACCTTGTCGGCGGGCCCTACGGCGGCGATGCGCTGTCCTTCCACCCTCACCACCCAGCCGGGGTGCAGCCGCGCATCGTCGGCCGTGAACACGGCTGCCGGCCGCAGTACATAGGTGGCGGGGGTCCCGGCGGCGGCCAGGGGGGCGACCCCGGCCAGGAGCCAAAGCAGGATGCGGAGCACGGACTGCGGCATGGGACCTCCCTCGCCCTAGGCGGGCGGACCGGCACATATATTAGTGTCCCCGGGGCCCTTGCGCCGGGCGGGCTCCAGGACCTCGCCGTCCGTCGCCCCTTTCCCGGCGCTGGTCGCGCCAGCGTCGCAATCCTAGGGGTAACACCCTAGTATTTTGGGCATGAAAAGGACCGCCGGCTTCACCCTGATCGAGCTCCTGGTCACCATCACCGTGGTGGCGGTGCTGATCAGCGCTGCTGTCCCCAGCTTCAAGACCACCATCCAGAACGGCCGCATCACCTCCCAGACCAACGATTTCCTGGGAGCCCTGCTCATCGCCCGCTCCCAGGCGATAGCAATCAACTCGGATGTGGTGGTCTGCGCCAGCAGTGACGGCGCGACCTGCGCCAACTCAACCGACTGGAACGTGGGCTGGCTCGTGGGCCCCGGCACCCCTTCGGCCATCACCTCGGTGCTGCGGGTGCACGAGGCCCTGGTGGGCAACAACACGCTTCAGAACGACCTGCACGCCAAGAGCGTGGTGTTCACCGCCGGCAGCGGCGTGCCGAAGGCGGGCACCGAGATCAATTTCAGCCTGTGCGACTCCCGCGGCGAAGCCAACGGTCGCTCCATCTACCTCAGCTTCGTCGGCGAAGCCCGGGTCTCGCCCACTGCGGGCAAGCAGATCGACAACACCACCGACCTGGACTGCACTCCGTGAACAGGCATGCCACGCACCGCAAGGCTTCTGGCTTCTCCCTCATCGAGGTGCTGATCGCGCTGGTGATCCTGTCGGTGGGCCTGCTCGGCATCGCCGCCATGGTGAGCGTATCCCTCAAGAGCAAGGACAGTTCCTACTACCAGACCCAGGCCACCACCCTGGCCCAGGCCATGCTGGACCGCATGCGAGCGAACCATGCCACCGCCACCTCCGGCGGCTATGACTTGGACATCGCCGCCGCCGACCCGACGGCAGCGGCCTGCGTAGGCTCCGCCGTCACTTGCTCGGGTACCGAAATCGCCAGCTTCGACCTCGCGGATTGGCGCGCCAACCTCGCGAACACCCTGCCGGACGGCAAGGGCGGTATCGCCACCGTGGCAGTGGCCCAGTTCACCCAGGTGACCATCACCATCACCTGGAACGACCAGCGCGCCAACCGGGCGCTGGGCGGCGATGCCGCCAGCGACACCGCCACCTACACCCTCACCTCGGGACTGTGACCATGGCCGCCAGGAAATCTCTCCCGCGCCAGGCCGGCTTCACGCTGGTGGAGCTGATGGTCGCGCTGGTGCTGGGCCTCATCCTCACCTCCGGCGTGATCTCGGTCTACATCACCAGCAAGAACACCTATAACGTGAACAACGGCCTGGGCGCGGTGCAGGAGCACGGCCGCTTCGCGTTCAGCTTCATGGATCCGCAGGTCCGTATGGCGGGCTATCACGGCTGCGCGCGCAAGCAGTCGCCCCGCAACAACAGCGGCACCGGAGCTGACCCGGTGTATGACTACACGACGGGCGTGTATGGCTACGAGGCGGCCGGCACCGGCATCGGCGACAGCCTGACCCTGGACGAGGCCACCGCCAGCACGGTACTGGGCGATCCTGCCTCCTGGACGCCAGCCCTCGACACCGGCGGCGCAGGTACCCTCTATGCGACGATCAAGCCCTATATCGTCGCGGACAGTGACGTATTCATGGTACGGGAACTCGCCGGCGCGCCGTACCCGCTGGTCGGGACCTTCGACGACGGCGCTACCCTGTTCGTCTCCACCACCGACAAGGCTGCGGACGGAGTCACCGATGTCAACGATGCGGAGTTCTTCTCGGTGGGAGAGATCGCCATGGTGGCGAGCTGCGGCCAACAGCCTCAGGTGTTCACCGTCGCAGCCGTAGACACCGGTGCCGGCACCATCACCTACGATAGCCTCGGCGGCCTGAAATTCGATTCCGGTGGCAACGTCGGCGCGGCACTCACCTATGCCTACTACGTAGGGAGGGGCGTGGACAATGGCCCAGCGCTCTATCAGGCGTACCTTAAGAGCGATGGCACCTTGGAGACGAAGGAACTCGTCTCCGGCATAGAGAACATGCAGGTGCTCTATGGCGTGGGTGACGGCGGCGATGTCCCAGTCACCATCAATTTCCAGACCGCCGACACCGTCGACGCCGGAGGGCTCTGGTCCAGGGTGGTGTCGATCCGCGTGGCGCTCATCGCCCGTAGCGACGACAACGCCGTGGAGAAGGCCCCGGACGATGCACCCGTGTTCCACATGCTCGCCTCGGACCCGGTGGCCGACAAGAACGGCGACGGCTTCCAGCTCACTCTGCCCCAGGACCGGCGCCTGCGCCGCTATTTCGTCCAGACCTTCTCCGTCAGGAACGCGTTGCCATGAACGTCACCGCCCGCCATCTCCCGGTCCGCTTCCGCCGCCAGCGCGGCGTGGTGCTGGTGGTCTCGCTGCTGATGCTGCTGGTACTGACGCTGATCGGTCTCGCCGCCACCCGCAGCACCGCCATCGAGCAGCGCATGACCGCGAACCAGAACGACAGGGCGGTAGCGATACAGGCTGCCGAGGCAACGCTGCGCGACGGCGAGAGCCTGCTGAACTCCGCGGGCCTGCCGAACTTCGCGCTGAACACGGCGGGCGCTTATACCGCCACCACGATGACCGTGGACTGGAAGACCATCGACTGGGACGATCCGGCGGCAACGATCGCCTACGAGGGCGGCTTGCAGCCCTCCCCACAGGTGGCGCCGCGCTATTTCGTGGTGCTGACCACCACGACGGTGGACTCGGCCGGCAGCAGCCTCTCGGCGGACGCTGCGGAGACGAGCAAGCTCGTCTATTACGTCTACGCGCGCAGCATCGGCCTACGCAGTGACATCACACTCAGCGACTCTTCAGCCGTGGTGCTGGAAAGCGCCTACGCCCGCTGAAAGGCGCAGAAAAGAATACCGAGGAGAGCCATCATGATGAACCGCAAGCTCCGTACCCTGTTGCTCGCCACCGTTGCGGCGCTGCTCACCAGCGGTGCCGCCGTGGCCGGCGGCCTGTCCATCTCCACCCAGCCGCTGTTCGTCACCACCGCGGTGCCACCGAACATCGTGGTGGTCCTGGACGATTCAGGCTCCATGGCCTCCGCCTTCGTGCCGGACAACCTGGACGACAGCACCAGCCTCACGGTTCAAGTCACGGCGCCGATTCCTTACGTCACCACCACTACCAGCGCCACGGTCATCGTAACCGGTCCCACCACCAATACTGCCTCGGTCGTTGCAAAGAAATTCAGCGGCAAGTGGCACTTTTCATGCCCCTCGGGATACGACGAGAGCAGCCCGTGGACCAGTTCTGGCAGTACCAGCACATCTTATGGCAGCGACACTTGCACCCAGCAGACTTACAGTTATTCCTGCCCCTCCGGTTACACCCTCAACGGCTCAAGCACCGGCACCTCCAGCACCGCTCCCAGCGGCACAACTTGCACCCAGAGCACCAGTGCCTATACCTGCCCCAGCGGCTGGACTACCAATGGCAGTGGCAGTTCCGCCACCTGCACTGGCTATCAGACCGTGAGCGTACAGGGCGAGAACTCGGTGATGTTCAAGGCCGCCGCCTACAATCCGCTGGCCTATGACCCGACCATCACCTACGACGCCCCTTTCAAGGCCGACGGCACGCTCTATACCACCAGTTTCACCGCCGCCTATATCAACGGGTTCGACACCAGCCGCGGCAGCGTGAACCTGTCCACCAGCTACCGGGCCACGGTCAGCTACGCCCCTAACAGCACCGGTCAGACTACCAACGACTGCGACGGCACCTTCACCATCTTCAGCACCACCAGCACGTCGGGAAGCTGCGCGAATAGCATGGGCGGAGTGGCCGCCTATTACTACGTATACGACGGCACCAACAGTGGCTGCACCGCCAGCACCAAGGACTCGCGCTGCTACGACAAGGTGACCGTGGCTGCCGCCGAGCAGCAGAACTTCGCCAACTGGTACTCCTTCTACCGCACCCGCAACCTCACCACCGTGAGCTCCGCGGACCGCGCCTTCAGCCAGCTCTCCACCACCATGCGTGTGGCATGGATCAACCTCGGCTCCTGCACGGCGTTCGCTTCCACGGGTTGCGCCGGCTGGAGCGGCAGCGAGTATGACAACCGCATCGCGCAGTTCAGCGGCACCCACCGCAGCGACTTCTTCAACTGGCTATCGCGCCTGCCGGCCAACGTCTCCACCTACCTGCGTGTGGCGCTGGAGACCGCAGGCAAGTACTACCAGACCAGCGGCGTCAACAGCCCCTACGCGGAACAGCCGCAGGTCACCGCGGGCACGGAGTTCGTGTGCCGACCCAATTACACGGTGGTGATGACAGACGGCCTGTGGAACGACAGCAGCAGCAGCCTGACGGTGAGTTACAGCAACGCCGACAAGACCGCTGTGACGCTGCCGGACGGCACCAGCTACACCACCAGCATCCACCCCTACTACGACAGCTCGTCCACCAGCCTGGCGGACATCGCGTTCCATTACTGGGCTACCAACCTACGGCCCGACCTCGGCACCACGGCCTCGCTGCAGTACATGCCCTACACCAAGAACATCTCGGTGGTGGACAGCGTCAACGGCACCGCGAGCCTCATCCCCTACTGGAACCCGCAGAACGACCCGGCCTCTTGGCCGCACATGAACACCTTCACCGTCGGCCTAGGGATGAGCAACATCCTGACCAGCCCGAAGTGGAATGGAGGCACCTTTACCGGCACCGGCTACGGCGACCTGGTGACCGGCCATACGGCCTGGCCGGCGGTCAGCAGCAACTCCTCCAACAACGTCTATGACCTCTGGCATGCCGCCATCAACGGCCGCGGCCAATTCTTCTCGGCGGACAGCCCGCAGGACATGGCCCAAGCCTTCAACTCCATCGTCTCGCGCATCACCGGCCGCGTGGGCTCCTCCTCGGCCATCGCCGTGAACTCCACGCGCCTCGACTCCAACACCGCCATCTACCAGGCGCAGTTCAACAGCTCCGACTGGTCCGGTGAGGTGCTGGCCTACAAGATCAACACCGACGGCAGCGTCGGCGCGGTGCAGTGGCAGGCCACCCAGAAACTGCCGGCGTTCGGCAGCCGCAACATCATCACCTGGGACAACACCAACAAGAAGGGCATAGACTTCACCTGGGCCACCCTCACCTCCAACGAACAGGCGGCGCTGAACAAGAACATCAGCGGCGTCACCGACAGCAAGGGCTCCGAGCGGCTCGACTACCTGCGCGGCGACCAGAGCAAGGAGCAGAGCCAATCCGGCGGCGTCTACCGCAACCGCATCTACCTGCTGGCGGACATCGTCAACTCCAACCCCCTGTTCGTCGGCACCCAGAACTACGGCTTCGTCAACCTGCCGGGCAGCGAGGGCACCAGCTACAGCAGCTTCGTCAGCAGCAAGACGACCCGCACCGAGACGCTGGTGGTGGGCGGCAACGACGGCATGCTGCACGCCTTCAACGCCAATGCGCCTGACGACGACGCCAACGCAGGCTCGGAACTGTTCGCCTTCGTGCCCCGCGGCATCTACGGCAACCTCAGCGCACTCACCGATCCGCTCTATACCCATCAGTTCTACGTGGATGGATCACCCCAATCGGTGGACGCCTACGTCTCAGGCGCCTGGAAGACCCTGCTCGCCGGCACCACCGGCGCCGGCGGCCGCGAGATCTTCCTGATCGACGTGACCGATCCCGCCGCCGTGACCAAGTCCAGCGTGATGTGGGACTACGACGGCGCCCTCGCCGCCGACGACGACATGGGCTATACCATCGGCCAGCCCACCATCGCGCGCATGCACGACGGCAAGTGGTACGTCATCTTCGGCAATGGGTACAACAGTCCCAACCAGCACGCCGTGATCTACATGTACCGCATCAGCGACGGCACGCTGCTGAAGTTCGACAGCAAGGTGGGCGGCATCAACGGCATGTCCACCCCCAACCCGGTGGATTACAACGGCGACCGCATCACCGACGCCGTCTACGCCGGCGACCTGTTGGGCAACGTGTGGAAGCTGGATACCAGCGACGCCAATCCGTCGAACTGGACCTATGCCACCTATGGGACCGGCGGCCCCGCTCCGCTGTTCACTGCCGTGGACGCCAACAGCAACGTGCAGCCGATCACCGAGCGGCTGCAGGTGGGCAAGAACTCCGCGGGCCAGGTGATGGTGTTCTTCGGCACCGGCACTTACTTCCTGACCGGCGACAACGCGGTACCCTCCAATCCGCCGGTGCAGGCGTTCTACGGCATCATCGATGACAAGGGCAATACTGCTGCCGACCAGGTGCAGCAGAGCGCCCTGCTGCAGCAGACCGTCCTCCAGGAGAAGACGGTCAATGGCACGCCGCTCAGGATCACCAGCACCAATCCGATGACCAGCGACAACCAAGGCTGGTACATCAACCTGGATTATCCCAAGGCGCAGGGC
This sequence comes from Gammaproteobacteria bacterium, assembly GCA_036383255.1. Lineage (NCBI taxonomy): Bacteria > Pseudomonadati > Pseudomonadota > Gammaproteobacteria > Gammaproteobacteria bacterium. The sequence goes on from DASVOS010000005.1 coordinate 83,797, forward strand.
GAGCGGGTGGTCAGCGACGCGGTGCTCGACAATGGCCGCGTGATCTTCACCACCGTGATCCCGCAGGGTACTGCCTGCCAGTACGGCGGCATCTCCTGGCTGATGGAACTGGATATCGACAACGGCGGCCGCCTGGATGTCTCGCCCTTCGACACCAATGGCGATGGCAAGGTGGACGGCAACGACTTCGTGAGCGTGGACCTGGTGGATGACAAGGGCAATACCGTCACGGTCTCCGTCCCGGCCAGCGGCAAGCAGTCCAACGTGGGCATCATCAAGACGCCGGGCATCATCAGTGCCGGTACCCTCGAGTACAAGTACTACTCGGGCAGCACCGGCGCCATCGGCATGACCGTGGAGAGCGCCAACTCGAGTGGCGGCCGCCAGTCCTGGCAGCAGCTGCAGTGACCGTAGGCTGCACCCGTCCGCTGGTCGGACGGGTGCAGGCCTGGGCGATGGACACCGGCCCGGCGGACAGGCACACTTTCGCATCGCTCCGGGCGGCTCATGGGAGGGCCGCCTCAATCCAAACGGGAGATCGCAGCATGTCGCGCAACAAGGGTTTCACTCTCATCGAACTCATGATCGCGGTGGCTATCGTCGCCATCATCGCCGCCATCGCCTACCCTGCTTACACCAAATCTGCGATGAAGGGCCGTCGCGCCGATGCCAAGGCCATACTCACGCAGGTGAGCCAATCGCTGGAGCGCTGCTATACGCAGTATGGGCTCTATACCAGCGCGAGCTGCACCCAGACCACCGCGATCACCGGCGGCGCCAGTGTGGACAGCGCTCAGAAGTACTACACCGTGACTGGTGTCGTCAGCGGTACCGACTACACCCTCACGGCCACGGCGGTCAGCGGTGGCCCCCAAGGCAAGGACACCGACTGCCCCACTCTGACCCTGACGAGTGCCGGCGCGCAGGGACCCAGCAGCTGCTGGTAACCGGCAAAAAATCCCAGGTGAGCTGTTACGGCCGGTCACACCGGCCGTAACTTTTTGTGCGGCTTGATGGCTGGCGTTTTGTCTCCATATACGCCACCATGACCGCGCCCTCCCCCGACCTCACCCCGAGCATGAGCGACCACTCCGGCCTGGAAACCCGCCTGGCTAAACTCGGCTCCGCCGTACTTCTCAAGGAAGGCGGCAAGGGGCTCGAGAAGGAGAGCCTCAGGGTCACCCGCGACGGGCGTCTTGCCCAGACTGGGCATCCCGCTGCGCTGGGCTCGGCACTCACCCATCCGCACATCACCACCGACTACTCCGAGGCTCTGCTGGAGTTCGTCACCTCGCCCTTCATGGACGTACGCGCGACGCTCGCCTCGCTCCACGACATCCACGCCTTCAGCTACGCGAACATGGATGGCGAGATGCTGTGGGCCACCAGCATGCCCTGCGGCCTGGACGGCGACGCGAGTATCCCCATCGCCCGCTACGGCCGCTCCAACGTGGGCATGATGAAGCACGTCTACCGCCTGGGGCTCGGCTGGCGCTACGGCCGCACCATGCAGGCCATCTCCGGCGTGCACTTCAACTATTCCTTCCCGGAGAAGCTGTGGCCGACGCTGCATGCGCTGGAGGGCGGCACGCGCACGCTGCGGGAGTTCCAGGACGAGTGGTATTTCCGTGCGTTGCGCAACTTCCAGCGCCTGGGCTGGCTGGTGCCGTACCTGTTCGGCGCCTCCCCGGCCATGTGCCGCACCTTCCTCGGCGGGCGCGACCTCAAGTTCCCCGAATTCGACACCCACACCCTGTACGAGCCCTATGGCACGTCGCTCAGGCTCTCGGACATCGGCTACAAGAACAACAACCAGGCGCGCATCGGCGTCACCTACAACAGCCTGGCGGACTACGTGGCGACCCTGGGCCATGCCATCAGCACCCCCGAACCGGAGTACCAGCGCATCGGCGTGAAGGTGGACGGCGAGTGGCGCCAGCTCAACGCCAACGTGCTGCAGATCGAGAACGAGTTCTACGGTTCGATCCGGCCCAAGCAGCCCATCGAGAGCGGTGAGCGCGCCACCCTCGCGCTCAAGCGCCGCGGGGTGATGTACCTGGAAGTGCGGGCCCTGGACGTGAATGCCTACGACCCAGTGGGGGCCGACGAGCCGGCGCTGCGTTTCATCGAGGCGCTGCTGCTCCTGTGCCTGCTTTCCGACAGCCCTCCCACCACCGCCGAGGAGCAGGCCGCCATCGGCCGCAACCAGCTCGCGGTGGCGCGGCGTGGGCGGGAACCCGGGCTCGAACTCACCCGTGCCGGCCGGCCGGTACGGCTCAAGGACTGGGCACAGGAGGTCTTGGCGGCCCTGGTCCCGGTGTGCGCGCTGCTGGACCAGGACGAGCCCACCCAGCCCTATGCCGTCACGCTGGCGGCCCAACAGGCAGCGGTGCAGGACCCGGGCCTCACCCCCTCGGCGCGAATCCTCGAGGACATGCGCCGCCACGGCGAGAGCTTCTTCCGCTTCGCCAAGCGCCTCTCGGAGGCGCATCGCGACCGCTTCCTGGCGAGCCCCCTGCCTTCGGACACGGCGGCGCGCATGGCGGCCGAGGCGCGGACCTCCCTGGAGGAACAGGCCGCCATCGAGGCGTCTGATAAACTACCGTTCGAACAATATCTCGACCGCTACTTCTCCCAGAGCTGAGAGACATGAGCACCCAGACCAAGAAGCGCTTCGGTATCCGCTGCACCCTGCCACCCGGCGATCCCATGTCAGCCCCGCACCTGCTGGGTCCCGATTGGGTCGCGGAACGCTGGTATGCCACCGAGCAGGAGCGCGATGAGGCGCTGGCGGAATTCAGCGGCGTCCACATCTATTCCCGCCGCGGCGACAAGCCTAGCGTCATCTACACCAAGATCACGCGTTAAGTGCGCATAGACGTCTTCTCTGACGTCGTCTGTCCCTGGTGCTACGTGGGCAAGCGGCACCTGGAGGCCGCACTCGGGCAGGCCGGTGTCACCGACGCCGAGATCCACTGGCATGCGTTCCAGCTCAACCCGGATCTTCCGCCCGAGGGCATGGACCGGCGCGCGTATCTGATGGCCAAGTTCGGTACCGAAGGCGTCGAACGCATCCACGAGCGGGTGCAAGAAGCGGGCCGCGCTGCCGGCATCGCATTCGAGTTCGAGAACATCCGCCGCAGTCCCAATACCTTCGACGCACACCGCCTGCTACAGCTCGCCGGCCCGCGCCAGGGCGCGCTCAAGGAGGCACTGATGCGGGCCTACTTCCTGGAAGGCCGTGACGTGGGCGACCGTGCCACGCTGGCGGCCATCGCCGTCCGTACCGGCATCGAAGGCGACGTGCAGGCCTTGCTCGCGGGAGACGCCGGTGCACAGGCGGTGCGGGATGACCTCGCGCTGGCCGGCCGCATCGGTATCAGCGGCGTGCCGTTCTTCATCTTCGGCGGGCGCTACGCCCTGGCCGGCGCGCAGCCGCCGCAGGTGCTCGCGCAGGCGCTGCAGGCCGCGCGCAACGCGCCTGCCGCCGGGCCAATCGGTTAGAATCGCAGCCATCCCGACGGAGACGGACCTTGCTGATCCTGGATAGCCTGCTGCTCCTGGCCGCCCTCGTGGTCATCCTGGTGGGGGCCGAGCTCTTCACCAACTCCCTTGAGCACACCGGCGAGCGCTTCGGCCTCTCGGAAGGCCTGGTGGGCTCGGTGTTCGCGGCAGTCGCCACGGCGCTGCCCGAGACGGTGGTGCCCATCATCGCGGTCTTCTTCGGCAGCGCCGACGCAGCCTCCAGTGAGGGCATCGGCATCGGCGCCATCTTGGGCTCGCCCCTCATGCTCGTCACGCTAGCCCTGGCGCTCATCGCGCTCGCCACCGGCAGCAAGCGCGGCTGGACCCAACCCTTGAAACCCGAACTCAGCGGCCTGGTGCGCGACCTCGGTTACTTCCTGGTGGCCTACGTGATCGCCTTCATCGGACTGTTCGTGCCGCGCGAGTCCGGTGCCATCCACGCGGTGGCGGGCCTGTGCCTGGTGTTCCTCTATGTCTACTACGTGTACAACACCATCCAGGCCTCCGCGGCGTTGGTGTCCAAGGGGCACGGCACCACCGCTCATGCCCCCCTCCTCATCACCCGCTTCAAGCTGCCCCATACTCTGCCCTGGGAGTTCACCCAGATGGCGGTGGGCCTCGCATTCATCATCGGCGGTGCCAAGCTGTTCGTGAACGGCGTGGAGCAGGTGGCCGAGATCACGGGCATCGGCGTGCTGGTGCTGTCGCTCATCATCGTGCCGGTCGCCACCGAGATGCCGGAGAAGTTCAACAGCATCCTGTGGGTGCGGCGCCACAAGGACACCCTCGCCTTCGGCAACCTCTCGGGCGCCATGGTGTTCCAGGGCTCGCTGCTGCCGGCCTTCGGCCTGCAGCTCGGCACCTGGACCGCCAGCCGCGACGTGCTCTGGACCATGGGCATCACCATGGCCATGGCCCTATGGACCCTGATGCTCGCCCTGCGCCGCCGCCTGACGCCTGCCGGACTGCTGGTGAACGGCGCCGCCTACGTGCTGTTCCTGACGGTCATCCTGATCGGCTGAAGCCCCCATGGTTTCCCTCGTCCCCTCACCCTGCGTGCGCAACTGCTGCCTGGACGAGCGGGATGTGTGCCTGGGTTGCGGCCGCAGCCTCGATGAGATCCGCGCCTGGAGCGAGGTGGGTGATGCGGAGCGGCTGGCTATCCTGGAACGCGCCACGGCTCGCCGTGCCGAACGGGAAGCCCGTCGGCTGGCTTGGCAAAGGGGTCCTGGACAGCCCTAAAGAGCCCTGCCCCGCAGTTGTGCCGCTGCCGGGTTATGGATATTGTTTGACATATGAATGGCTCCGGACCCGCTATGCGCCTGCTGACGCTACCCTGCCTCGCCGCCCTGCTCGGAGCCTGCGCCGCCCATGCGCCGCTGGTCACCGGCAACGAGCGCTGGACCTACCTCGGCAACGACCCGGACGGGACCCAGAACATCTACATGCGGCTGCAGGATTTCGACCGCAAGCAGGAGATCGCCACCGCCCTGTTCCGTTTCGAGTTCATCGGCCCGCGGCCGCTCACCACCGGCGACTTCAAGCAGGTCAGCTACATCGAGCGCCGCGACCTAGTGCAGGTGGACTGCCGCAGCCAGACCCTGAAGCTGCTGGATGAGACTTACCACGACGTGGAGGACCGCCAGGTGTTCCACGTGAAGCCTGACGCAGATACCGACCCGGCCCAGGTGTTCGCCGGCGGCGTCAGCGACATCGTCTACGAGGGTGCCTGCGGCAAGTCCATCGAGTGGCAATCCCTGGGTCAGGACCCGCAGAAGACCCAGGACATCTACGCGCGGGTGCAGGCGGGCGGCCAGGGCAAGCACCCCATCGTCAAGGCGCGCTTCCGCTTCGTCTACCACGAGCTGCGCGAGATGACCGCCGCGCCGGCGCTCAACATCGTGCGCTATCAGAGCCGCCAGGCCAACGTGATGATGGACTGCGCCAACCAGACCGTGAGCCTGCTGCACGAGACCTACTACGATGCCGATGCCGTCGCCGTATTCGGCGTGACGCCGCCGAAGGACGCCCATCCCGACTCGGTGGTCCCCGACGGCGTCACCGGCATCATGTACAAAGCAGCCTGCGGCATCCCGCTTGACTGGACCTACCTCGGCACCGACCCCCGCAACACCCAGAAGGTCTACCTCATGGGCAAGCCCGAGCCCGTCTCCGGCGGCAGCGTCGAGGCGCGTTTCCGCTTCGAGTACCTGGCGCCCGGCAAGCTCACCACGGGCGCCGACCTGCATCAGATCGAATACACCACCCGTACCGCGGACATGACCATGGACTGCGGCGTCTACACCCAGAGACTGCTGCGCGAGTCCTACCAGGACGCGTCCGGCCGGGAGGTCTTCACCGTCAAGCCCGCCACACCGCAGACGGTGCTGGCGGTTCCGGAGGCATTGAGCGGCATGATCCAGAAGGCGGCCTGTCAGCCATGAGCGTCGGCGTACCCAAGCAGCTCGGAAAATACACCTTGGGCAAGGAGCTCGGGCGCGGCGCCTCGGGCATCGTGTACCTGGCGAACGACCCGTTCGCGCACCGCGACGTGGCGATCAAGGTCTATCTCTCCGACGCGGACATGGATGCCTCCAAGGCCAAGCTCTACCGCAAGCTGTTCTTCAACGAGGCCCATGTCGCCGGCAAGCTGGTGCACCCCAGCGTGCTGCCGATCTACGACGCCGGCGAGGAAGGCGGCCTACGCTACGTGGTGATGATGTACCTCGAGGGCTACAAGTCACTGGCCGAGCACACCCGGCAGGACAACCTGCTGCCCATCAAGAAGGTGGTGGAGGTATTCTTCGCCATGGCCAAGGCGCTGGATTACGCCCACCGCAACGGCGTGATCCACCGCGACATCAAGCCCGCCAACGTCATGATCGGACCGACCGGCCAGATCATGATCGTGGACTTCGGCGTCGCCAAGCACGCCTTGGGGCAGTCCACCCAGATCACCGGTATCGTCGGCACACCTCGCTACATGTCGCCGGAGCAGGTGCGGGACGAGGACGTGGGCAACCAGACCGACCTGTTCTCGATGGGCGTCATGATCTACGAGATGCTCACCGGCGTGCCCTGCTTCTTCGGCGACTCGCTGCCGAGCCTGACCCACCAGATCATCAACACCGAGCCGGCGCCGCTCTCGCAACTGCGCAACGACGTGCCGGACTCGCTCAACAAGATCGTGCTGCGCTGCCTCAAGAAGAACCTCAAGCAGCGCTATAAGACCGGCATGGACGTGGCCGGCGACCTCATCAACGTCTCCGACGCGCTCAGCAGCCAGGCCGAAGAGATCGCCGAGCAGGAGCGCTACAACCTGCTCAGCAACCTGACTTTCTTCAGCGAGTTCACCCAGCCCGAGATCTGGGAGATCATGCACGCTGGCGCCTGGAAGAACTTCAAGGCCGGTGACGTGGTGGTGAAGGAAGGCGAGCTGGACGACAGCTTCTTCGTCATCGTGTCGGGTGAGGCGACCGTGCACAAGGGCAAGACCCTGCTGGGCTCGCTCAAGGCCGGAGACTGCTTCGGCGAGATGGGCTATCTCAATAAGACCAAGCGCAGCGCCACGGTGCGGGCCAAGAGCGACGTTAGCGTGCTCAGGGTCAATGCCACCCTGATGGAGAAGGCCTCGCGCGACTGCCAGCTCAGGTTCTACAAGGTGTTCGCCCACACCCTCATCGAACGCCTGACTCACACCACAGAGAAGCTGCAGGCAAACGCCTGACCCGGAGCCTTCGGCTCAATCCACCTGGGTCCTGAATACCAGCCTGAAACTGGGCGACGTCGCGCCGGTCTTGCCGTTCATGAAGGTGCCGGCGGTGAAAGTGGCCTTGATGCACTTCACGTTCGCATCCAGCGTGCCGGCACCGCCGGTGGGCGAGTAGCTGGTTGTGCAGGCGGCGTTCGAGAAGAACGTGTAGGTCGGCGCCGAGAGGCCGCTGCTGGTGGTGCCGTCCGTGAAGCCCGGGCTGCCGATGATGTAGGTGGTGTTGGTGGGGATGGCGTCGCTGATGGACACGCCGTTGGCACGGCCCTTGCCGCTGTTGCTCACCACCACGCTGTACTGGCTGATGCTGCCGCTCACGGCGCGGGGCTTCACGCTGCCCAGGGGATCGGAGATCACGCTCACGGACTTCACGATGGTGAGGCTCGGCCGGCGCAGCTCGAAGCTGCCGTTGGCGGTGTGGGTGACCGTGCCCTCGGTGCCTTCGAAGCCCTTGACCGTTGGAGTCCAGAAGCCCTCCGCGACGGTGTCGCCGAGGACATAGCCGATGGTGTTGGTGGGTGAATTGCTGTAGTACTCGAAGGTCTTGGTGTCGGCGCCGGAGTCCGCCACCTGGACCATG